>RFPP01000005.1 GCA_009926065.1 Flavobacteriaceae bacterium | reverse complement strand
GGCGCTATTAATAGCGCCTTTTTTATTAACGATTAAACAAATAACCGATTAACCTATTTTCTACATTTTCATCAACCAATTTTTCATAGAAACTTCATTTTCTATAATTCCTTTTAAATCGGCAATTTTCACACGGTCTTGTTTCATGGTATCTCTATGTCGAATGGTTACCGTTTGGTCTTCCACTGTTTGGTGATCAACTGTAATGCAAAATGGAGTTCCGAGCGCATCTTGTCTTCTGTATCGTCTTCCTACGGCGTCTTTTTCATCATAAGATACGTTGAAATCCCATTTCAAATTGTCAATAATTTGTTGAGCAATTTCTGGCAATCCATCTTTTTTAACCAATGGAAAAATAGCAGCTTTGGTTGGCGCAAGAACCGATGGCAATTGTAAAACTGTTCTTACAGATCCGTCTTCTAAAGTTTCTTCTTTCAAAGAACTAGAGAAAATTGCTAAGAACATTCTGTCTAATCCAACTGAAGTTTCCACCACATAAGGTGTATAATTGGCATTGGTTTCTGGATCAAAATATTGTAATTTCTTACCAGAAAATTTCTCATGTGCTTTCAAATCAAAATCGGTTCTCGAGTGAATTCCTTCCAATTCTTTGAATCCAAAAGGAAAATTAAATTCAATATCTGCTGCAGCATTCGCATAATGAGCTAATTTTTCATGATCGTGAAAACGGTAATTTTCTTTTCCTAAGCCTAGAGAAACGTGCCAACTTAAACGTGTTTTTTTCCAATACTCGTACCACTTCATTTCATCGCCAGGTTTAACAAAAAACTGCATTTCCATTTGTTCAAATTCACGCATACGGAAAATAAATTGTCTTGCTACAATCTCATTTCTAAATGCTTTCCCAGTTTGTGCAATTCCAAATGGAATTTTCATACGTCCAGATTTTTGAACATTTAAGAAATTCACAAAAATACCTTGAGCAGTTTCAGGACGCAAATATAAATCCATTGCGTTATCTGCTGAAGCGCCTAATTTTGTTCCAAACATCAAGTTGAACTGACGCACTTCGGTCCAATTTCTAGAACCAGATTCAGGACAAGCAATTTCTAATTCTTCGATTAATGCTTTCACATCGTCAAGATCTTCATTTTCTAATGATCTTGCCATTCGAGCTAAAACTTCATTTTTCTTCGACAAATATTCAATCACTCTTGCATTTGTGGAAACAAATTCCTCACGGTTAAATGCGTCACCAAAACGAACACTTGCTTTCTCAATTTCTTTTTCCGCTTTTTGATTTAGCTTTTCAGCATAATCTTCAATCAATACGTCGGCTCTATATCTTCTTTTCGAATCTTTATTGTCAATTAATGGGTCGTTAAAGGCATCAACGTGGCCGGAAGCCTTCCAAGTAGTAGGATGCATCAATATTGCGGCATCAAGACCCACAATATTATCATTCATTTGCACCATTGATTTCCACCAATATTCTCTGATGTTTTTCTTTAATTCAACCCCGTTTTGAGCATAATCATAAACCGCACTCAATCCATCGTAAATTTCGCTTGACGGAAAAATAAATCCATATTCCTTTGCGTGCGAAACTACATTTTTAAATATATCTTCTTGTTTTGCCATAATGATGCAAAAATATAAAAAGTGAAATTAATAAATGCATATAAAATGTACTTTGAGCGTTCTTTTAGTTATTTTTATAGATTAATCACAAAATAGATGCTAAATAACCTCATTAATTTATTTTTCCCGAAAGTTTGTCTTGGTTGTAAAGGGTTTTTATTGTCTGAAGAAAACGTAATTTGTTCCTCTTGCCGGCATGAAATCCCACTTACGCAACATTTTCTGAATGAAGAAAATGAGGCATTAATGAAATTTTACGGAAAAATTCCCGTTGAACATGTTTCGGCATTATTTTATTTTCATAAAAAGGGAATTGTCCAAGAAATTATCCACGGATTGAAATACAACGGGCATCAAGAAGTGGGAACCGTTATTGGAGAATGGATTTCGGAGGAGCTGATTTTATTACCAATTTCAACTCATTTTGACGCCGTTATTCCAGTCCCACTTCATAAAAAACGACTTCGAGAAAGAGGTTACAACCAAGTTACCAATTTTGGTATTGCTATAGCAAATAAGTTAAAAATCAACTATAATGATTCGTTATTACTAAGAAATATATATTCAAAAACACAAGTGCAAAAAAATTTATTGGGAAGAATATCGGTTATTGATTCCCTTTTTGATGTTACTTTTGATGAAAATGACCACAACAAACACTTCCTGTTAGTTGATGATGTATTGACTACGGGAGCAACCTTAGAAGCTTGTGGTAGAGCCTTATTAAAAATCCCGGGAGCAAAAATTAGCATCGTTTGTATGGCAATGTCCCATTCATAACTTTTATTATTAATTAAGCTTTTGAAAACTTTGCAGTTGTTATTGTTTATTTGTTAATTTGTTTTGAATTTGAAACTATTAAAAACACCAAAAAATGCTTAGGATTTATTTATTGCTATTTTTTTTGGTTTTCCAACTTCAAGCGCAAACGACTATGATTATACCACCAGATTTACAAAAAGGAGATACTATTGCAATTGTGGCAACCGCCAGAAAAAATACTGTCGATAATCTAAAGCCGGCATTAGATTTGGCTAAAAGCTGGGGATTGAATGTGGTGATAGGAAAAACTATTGGTTTGGACAATCATCAATTGGCGGGAACCGATGAAGAACGAGCAGCCGATTTTCAAGAAATGATTGACAATCCAAATATTAAAGCAGTTTGGTGTGTTCGTGGAGGATATGGAACAGCAAGAATGGTTGAATTAGTTGATTTTTCAAAATTCAAAGCAAACCCAAAATGGATTATCGGATTTAGTGATGTAACCGTTATTCACAGCCATTTAAATACGCTTGGAGTAGCAACAATTCATGGAATTATGCCTGTAAATGTGGAGAAAGCATCGGCTAAAGTAGAGGAAACATTACGAAAGGCACTCTTTGGCGAAAACTTAAAATATACCGTTCCTTGTCAAAATGAAAACAGATTGGGTGTTGCTCAAGGCGAATTAGTGGGCGGAAATTTGTCTATTTTGTACAGTATGATGGGATCTGAATCGCAAGTTGATTGCAAAGGGAAAATCCTATTTATTGAAGATTTAGACGAATATTTATACCACATCGATCGAATGATGCTAAGTTTGAAACGCTGCGGATGCTTTGATGGATTGCAAGGATTAGTCGTGGGAAGTTTTATAAAAATGCACGATAATGAAATTCCGTGGGGGAAAAATGCCCACGAAATAATATTGGATATTACAAAAAAATATAATTTCCCAATCGTTTTTAATTTTCCGGCAGGGCATATTCATGATAATAATACGCTTATTTTTGGTAGAAAAGTGAGTTTAGAAATTAACGATAAAGAAACAATCTTGAAGTATTAAAAATAAAATACAATTTAATGGCCGATCATAACGATTTAGGAAAATTAGGAGAAGAATTGGCCGTTGAATTTTTAGAAAAAAATGGCTATTCTATTTTAGAAACCAATTGGACTTTTCAAAAAGCAGAAATAGATATTATTGCAAAAAAAGAAAATATCTTGGCCGTTGTAGAAGTAAAAACCCGCTCCAGTATCGATTTTGGTCTTCCCCAAGATTTTGTTAACCCAAAAAAAATCCAACTCTTAGTTAAAGCAATCAACGAATATGTGATTTCAAATGAACTTGAAGTGGAAGTTCGCTTTGATATTATTGCACTTCATAGAGAAGGAAAAGGATTTAAAATGGAACATTTAGAAGACGCATTTTATTATTTTTAAAGTTATATTTATAACAATTTGTTTTTTATTGATACATTTGCATCGCATTTAAACATCATTAAAAAATGAAAACGGTATCTTCAATTGTAGAAAATTATATCAAAACAAAGCCTTTTTTATTGAGTGCTTTATCCCAAAACATTATCAATTTAACTTCATTATCAAGAAATATGATGGTTGAATTGGAATCGGAATTTGGGAAAGAAGTGAAGCAAGGTGCGATTGTAATGGCGCTAAAACGCCTTTCAGTAGATTTGGATTTTAGATTGAATCACAAGATTTCAAAAGTGATGAAAAACTTGGGTGAAATTACGGTTCGCTCTTCTTTAATTGATTATACGTTTGCGGTTTCAAGCACCATTTTAACCAAACAAGCCGATTTAATTTCGGAAATCAATAGCAATCCCGATATTTTTTACACCTCCTCAAAAGGAGTTAGCGAAACCAATATCATCGTGAGTCAAAGTGTCGAACATCTAGTAGAAAAGCATTTTGCAACTGAAAAGCAAATTCAAAAATTAGAAAATCTAGCCTCCATAACGGTAAAATTACCCAAAGAAAACACCGTAATTCCTGGAATTTACTACTTTATTTTTCAGCGTTTGGCTTGGGAAGGAATTATTATAAATGAGGTAATTTCAACTTCTAATGAATTCACTATTTTGGTTAGCGATGACGAAGTAGATATTGCTTTTAGGGTAATTAAGGATTTGAAAATGTTGTAAACTATATCATTTGGATCAGCTCCAATGCCTTATTTATTGATTTTACGTTTTCAAAAGTCAGTAATAATCGCAATCCATTTGGGGTTTGTTTTTCCTTCATGGTGCACAATTTTGATTGGGTTTGCACAAATTGCAATACTTGGCTGAATCGCCCCGATTGGTAGTAACTCGATTGCTGGTCGGACACAAAATAACAAATCATTTTGCCTTGTTTCATCACCAATTTTTCAATTCCTAATTGCGTGGCAACCCATTTTATTTTGATGCTATTTAACAACGAAATGGCTTGTTTTGGTAGTGGTCCAAAGCGATCAATTAGTTTGTTTTCAAATTCTAATAATCCGTTTTCGTCTTTAATTACGCTCAATTCATTGTACAATTTAAGGCGCTCGGTAATGTTATTTATGTATTCATCTGGGAACAACAATTCGAAATCGGTATCCAGTTGAAGGTCTTTTACATAGGTTTTTTCAATGTCTTTATTTTCGTCAGAATAGAGCTCTTTGAATTCGTTTTCCTTCAATTCGTCAATGGCTTCATTCATGATTTTTTGATAGGTTTCAAAACCAATTTCATTGATGAATCCGCTTTGTTCGCCTCCCAATAAATCTCCTGCACCACGAATTTCAAGGTCTTTCATAGCAATATTTAATCCACCACCCAATTCGCTATATTGCTCTAAAGCTTGGATTCGTTTTCTGGCATCGTCGGTCATCGCGGAATACGGCGGACAGATGAAATAGCAAAACGCTTTTTTGTTGCTACGCCCTACTCGACCTCGCATTTGATGCAAATCGGAAACTCCAAAATTATTGGCATTATTAATGAAAATCGTATTGGCATTTGGCACGTCCAAACCGCTTTCGATGATGGTTGTAGCGACTAAAACATCGAATTCGCCGTTCATAAAAGCCAACATTAATTCTTCTAATTTCTTGCCGTCCATTTGGCCATGACCAATTCCAACTCTTGCGTTTGGCACCAATCTTTGGATCATTCCAGCTACTTCTTTGATGTTTTCAATTCTATTATTAACGAAGAAAACTTGTCCGTTTCTTTGAATTTCATAAGATATCGCGTCACGAATTAATTCTTCGCTGAACCCAATTACGTTGGTTTCAATTGGATAACGATTGGGCGGCGGAGTCGTAATTACCGATAAATCTCGGGCGGCCATCAATGAAAATTGTAACGTTCTCGGTATTGGAGTTGCGGTTAAGGTGAGAGTATCAATATTGGCTGCAATCGTTTTTAACTTGTCTTTTACATTCACCCCAAATTTTTGTTCTTCGTCCACAATAAGTAATCCTAAGTCTTTAAAAACTACATTTTTATTTACCAATTGATGGGTTCCAATTAAAATATCGAGCTTTCCATCTTCCAAATCTTTCAGCGTTTCTGCTTTTTGTTTTGCAGTTCTAAATCGGTTTAAGTATCCAACTGAAACCGGCATATCTTTCAATCTTTCGGTAAATGTTCTATAATGTTGGTAAGCTAAAATAGTTGTTGGTACTAAAACAGCCACTTGTTTTCCATTATCTACCGCTTTAAATGCAGCTCGGATAGCCACTTCTGTTTTACCAAAACCTACGTCACCACATACCAATCGATCCATCGGACGATCACTTTCCATATCGGCTTTGACTTCCTGAGTAGCTTTATTTTGGTCGGGCGTGTCTTCATAAATAAACGAACTTTCAAGCTCTAATTGTAAATAACTATCAGGGCTAAATTGGAATCCTTTTTCCAATCTTCGTTTGGCATACAATTGAATTAAATTGAAAGCAATGTGCTTAACTCGGGCTTTGGTTTTTTGTTTTAAAACCTTCCAAGCATTCGATCCTAATTTGTAAATTTTGGGAGGAGTTCCGTCTTTACCGTTGAATTTTGAAATTTTATAAAGCGAGTGAATACTCACATAAACGATATCATTATCGGCATAAACCAGCTTAATAGCTTCTTGGGTTTTGCCTTCCACCTGAATTTTTTGTAAGCCCCCAAACTTCCCAATTCCATGATCAATATGAGTTACATAATCGCCAACCGATAAATTGGTCAATTCCTGAAGGGTAATGGTTTGCTTTTTGGCATAGCCATTTTTGATACTAAATTTATGATATCGCTCAAAAATTTGATGATCGGTATAACAGGCAATTTGAAGTTCTTCGTCAATAAATCCTTGAAATAAAGGTAATTTTATGGTGTCATATTGCTTTCTAATACTTTCGTGATTGGCTTCATCCAAGGTTTGAAAAATATCGTGAAAGCGTTTTGCCTGAGCTTCATTGGAACAAAATAAATAATTTTTTATCCCATTAAAATGATTGTCATTTAAGTTATTTAACAATAAATCAAACTGCTTATTGAATGACGGCTGAGGAAGAATATGAAATTCAAAAGTTTTGTTGGAATTAAAAATAGCTTTGGAACCCAATTCAACTACATTAAAATCGAGTGCTTTTTTTAGAAATGCTTTTTGGTTTAAAAATAATTGCTCGGGCGCCAGGTGTTTTACCGTTCCTGATAATTTACTGTAGGCTTCTTTTGCTTTCGCAAATAAGGAGTCCAATTTTGAAATTAGCGCATCAGTATTTTGAATAAAAAGAGTCGTATTCGAGGAAATATAATCCAAGAAACTCTCTCGGTCTTCTTGAAAAAACTTATTTTCAACATTTGGTATGATCGTAATTTTATTCTTTTTTTCAATTGATAATTGCGTTTCCACATCAAAACTTCGAATAGAATCAACTTCATTTCCAAAAAATTCTATTCGGTACGGATTGTCATTTGAAAAAGAAAAAACATCAATTATTCCTCCTCGGACGGAAAATTCACCTGGCTCGGTTATAAAATCAACTCTTTTAAATTCATATTCAAAAAGTACTTCATTTATAAAATCGATTGAAATTTTATCTCCAACAGCCACTTTCAAAGTGTTTTTTTGCAACTCTTTTTTGGTGATTACTTTTTCAAATAAGGATTCGGGATAGGAAATAATTATAGCTGGTTTTTTACGAGAATTGATGCGGTTTAAAACCTCAGCACGAAGCAAAACATTGGCATTATCAACTTCTTCAACTTGGTATGGATTTCTATAAGAGGCCGGATAAAAAAGAACTTCTTTGTCACCCATTAATTGTTCAAGGTCGTTTAGAAAATAGGCGGCAACTTCCTTATCTTCAAAAATCATTAAAAATGGAAGTTCGCTTTTATGAAAAAGTGAATTGACAACAAACGATAACGAAGACCCAATTAACCCCTTAAGGTGAATTTTATTATCTGAATGTTGTAAAATTTCTGCAATTTGACTGACCTTTGTGGCCTTATCATATTTTCCTACTACTACTGATTTGCTCAACTAAAATATAATTTTATCGGGTTGGAATAGCTCTTGAAGTATCTAACATTTGAATCAAATCGGATTCACCTTCTTCTAATGGAATGGTACTTTTTCTAACAATTTCATCCAATTGTGTTTGAAGGGATTGCAGCTGGATATTAATTTCTAAAATCAAAGTAACAACTTTATCATCAGGAATTTCATCTAAATTAATGTAAAGATTAAGAGAATTTACTTTGGAAATTAATACCGAAATTCGACTTTTTACCTCCGGTTTATTGTAAGCTATTGGAATATTATTGTTCAATTCAAGTGCTTTTTTAGAAAGCTCTTGGGCTTTTTTTTGGAATGCTCCAATGGTACTTTTAGGTTTGCTTTTTAATTCTGTTAAAAAACTTCGCCATTCTGGCCACATAGCAACCAGTCCTTCTGCTGCGGGATTGATTGGATTAGCATTAAAATTCCAACCTTTGTTGATATTATTAAAAATCGTTTCTTTCTTTTTCGCATCTTTAGCATTTTCCATTAGACGTTGTTCCTTATTGTCCTGACAGGAAAAAAGAAATAAAAGCGCTATGAAAAGAACCGTATTTTGCAGTTTCATTTTATATAATTATTTGATACAAAGTTACAAAGGTAATTCAAGAAATACGAATTTTGAATAATTCTCATAAAAATGATTATAAAATCCGAAATTGTTATATTTGTATACTAAATTTATCAAATGGCTACAAAAATTCTAATAATAGGTGCTTGCGGACAAATCGGAACTGAGTTAACTCAGAAATTACGTGAAATTTATGGTGTAGATAATGTAATTGCTTCCGATATTAGAAAATTAAATATCGATGTGGTAAATTCTGGGCCATTTGAAGTCATTAACGCATTGGATTTTAATCAAATTCAACATCTTGTAGAAATACACCAAATTGATGAAGTTTATTTGATGGCCGCTTTATTATCTGCAACAGCGGAAAAAAACCCTGCTTTTGCTTGGGATTTAAATATGAATTCTCTTTTTCACGTTTTGAATTTAGCGAAAGCTGGAAAAATTAAAAAAATATTCTGGCCTTCAAGTATCGCCGTTTTTGGACCTACTACTCCAAGAGAAAATACACCTCAATATACCATTATGGAACCGAGTACGGTTTACGGAATTAGCAAACAAACGGGGGAAAGATGGTGCGAATATTATCATAATATATATGGCGTAGATGTGAGAAGTATTCGATATCCTGGTTTAATTAGCTGGTCTTCGCCTCCTGGTGGTGGAACTACAGATTATGCAGTTGATATATTTCACAAAGCTATTGCTAAGAAAAAATACGATTGCTTTTTATCTTCAGAAACCAAAATGCCAATGATGTATATGGACGATGCAATTGCCGCAACAATCCAAATTATGCAAAGCCCTAAAGAGCAAATTAAAATTCGTTCTTCCTATAATTTAGCTGCAATGAGTTTTACTCCAACAGAAATTGCTGCAGAAATTAAGAAACACATCCCAGAATTTACGATTACTTATCACCCTGACTTCCGTCAAAAAATTGCCGATAGTTGGCCTGCTAGTATCGATGATAGCCCTGCAAGAGAAGATTGGAATTGGAATCATAAATTCGACATTTCAAGCATGACAAAAGACATGTTGGACCATTTGAAAAAATAAATAAACTTATTTTTCACTTACATATTCCATAATATCTCCTGGCTGACAGTCCAATACTTTACAGATCATTTCTAAGGTTGAAAAACGAATTGCTCTCGCTTTACCTGTTTTTAATATTGACAAATTTGCCGTTGTAATCCCAATTGAATCAGCTAGTTCATTGGAACGCATTTTTCGTTTGGCGAGCATTACATCTACATTTATAATAATTGCCATAGTTATATTGTTAGTTCGCTATCTTCTTTAATTCGTTTTCCAATGATAAAAACTTCTGATAATACTTTGAAAAATAAGCCGAGCGCCATTAAATATAGAAAGGGACCAAAACCTAAATTTATTGAAATTGTACTATTTGAAAAAGCACCTAATAAGTCTGAAATTAAATACAAACTTGCAGAAAGAATAACCAAATTACCAATTTTATCTAATAATTGGAATGATTCGGACTCAAAAATTATTTTTTTTCTGAAATTATTTAAAAGTGATTTGAAATTATAAATTGCAAAAAGTATAATTACAAAATTCACCATACTAAATACCAATCCTATTTTACCAAATGTAGTTGTTGCATTTATATTAATTCCAGAAATATTTATAGGAATATCAATTGGTTCATTTGAAAATAAAGCAAAACCAATAAACACAATTAGTAGAGGGAAAGCGATTAATGACATTATCCAAACGTAATCCACTATGGTTTTTAAAAAAACTAATTTTCTCATCTTTTTTAATTTTAAAGTTGTTACAAATATAAATAAATTATTGATAAACAATAATTAAATACTAAAAAACAATATTTTTTTACAAATAAGAACAAAATAAAGTTGCTTACTTTTGTATCACTATGAAAAGGATTCCAAAATCATTAACATTAAAATTAGAGCAACGAGAGCAAAATAATTCTTTGCGAAAATTGGCATTGCCAAATGATTTTATCGATTTTGCTTCCAATGATTATTTAGGATTTTCCAAATCACAAGCTATTTTTAATAGAACGCATTCTTTTTTATTTGATAATAATATAATTCAAAACGGAGCAACTGGATCTCGATTATTATCAGGAAATCATATTGTTTATCAAGAAGCTGAAAACTACATTTCAAAATTTCATGATTCTGAAAATGCGCTGCTCTTTAACTCCGGTTACGATGCCAATGTGGGATTTTTTAACGCTGTGCCGCAACGTAATGATGTAATTCTTTACGATGAATTATCTCACGCTTCTATTCGGGATGGAATTCAACTTTCCAATGCAAAATCATACAAGTTTCAACATAACGATTTCGAAGATTTAGAACGATTAATTTCCAAATATAAGTTGGGAAATTCAGAAATTTTTGTTGTTACCGAAAGTGTTTTTTCAATGGATGGCGATGCTCCAAACTTGGATGAACTCGTTCAACTATGTAATAAAAACAACTGTTTTTTGGTTGTAGATGAAGCGCACGCTTTGGGGGTTTTTGGCGAACATGGAGAAGGATTAGTTCAAATGCTAGGTTTACAAGACAACGTTTTTGCAAGAATTATGACTTTCGGAAAAGGACTAGGATGTCATGGTGCGGCTATTTTAGGTAGTCAGAAACTAATTGATTATTTAGTCAATTTTGCCAGGAGTTTTATATATACAACAGGGCTTTCGCCTCATTCAGTAGCTACAATTTTAGTGGCTTATCAGCATTTGCAAACCGAAAAAGAAGCTCTTCAAAAACTTAGAGAAAACGTAATTCATTTCAATCAAGAAAAAAAACAATTGGGTTTAAATCCTCTTTTTGTGAGAAGTAAATCGGCGATTCAAAGTGCGATTATTCCGGGGAATCAAAAGGTAAAAAACATTGCAAACCAACTTCAAGAAAAAGGTTTTGATGTAAAAGCAATTTTATCACCAACTGTTCCTGAAGGATATGAAAGACTTCGGATTTGTTTACATAGTTACAATACTAAGGAAGAAATCTCGGCAGTGTTAAGACTTCTTGCCTCAATATTATTTTAATAAATATTAACATCATTTACCTTGTGAACTTTGCGATTTCTTTGCGAACTTTGCTTTTAAAAAAAATAAAATGAAATTATTCATAACAGGAATATCAACCGATGTTGGAAAAACAATCGCTTCAGCTATAATAACCGAAGCGCTTCAGGCCGATTATTGGAAACCCGTTCAAGCAGGTGATTTAGACAATTCAGACAGTCATAAAATTCAGAATTACATTTCAAATGATAAATCGGTTATTCATGAAAATAGCTATAAACTAAATACGCCTGCAAGTCCGCATTTTGCAGCTGAAGAAGACGGTATTACAATCGATTTAAAAAATATTATCGAACCAAAAACTAAAAATCATTTGGTTGTGGAAGGCGCTGGTGGTGTTTTGGTTCCTTTAAATAGTTCCGATTTTGTTATCGACTTGGTTCAATCCGACTACAAAATTATAATTGTTTCAAGGCACTATTTAGGAAGTATCAATCATACGCTTTTAACAATTGAAGCAATAAAAAACAGAGGTTTCACTATTGCTGGAATTATTTTTAATGGCAATGAAAACAAAGCTACCGAATCCTTAATTTTGAATAACTCGAAAATAAAATTCATTGGCAGAATCAACGATGAGCCCTATTTTGATAAAAATGTGATTGCTGAATATGCTGATTTGTTTCGAGAAAACATTTTAGAATGTCAATAGAAATGGGAAGAGCAATGTCAATGGCAATGGAAATTTAAATTTCAATAGCAAAAGCAACAATAATAGAAATAGATAATTATAATTTTTAAATGGATTTAACCGAAAGAGACCGAGTTCATATTTGGCATCCTTACACGCAGCATAAAACTTCAAAACCGCCAATTGCAATTGTGAAAGGCCAAGGAGCTTTGCTTTGGGATGATTCCAATAAAGAATATATTGATGCAATCGCGTCTTGGTGGGTAAATCCGTTTGGTCATTCTAACGCAATTATCGCTGATGCTATTTATAAACAACTAACCACTTTAGAGCACGTTTTGTTTGGTGGATTCACCCATGAACCAGCTGTTGTTTTATCTGAAAAGCTAATTAAAATCTTACCAAAAAATCAGAATAAAATTTTCTTTTCCGATAATGGATCAACGGCAGTTGAAATAGCAATTAAAGTGGCCATGCAGTTTTTTTTCAATAAAGGAGAAAAGAAAACTACCATAATCGCTTTTGAAAATGCCTTTCACGGAGATACTTTTGCGGCAATGGCGGCAAGTGGAATATCATTTTTCACTCAGGCATTCGAGGGTATGTTTATTGATGTGGTTCGTATTCCTATTCCCGTAAAAGGCCTGGAAGAAGCTAGTTTTCAAGGATTGGCTGAAGCCATAAAAAACAATAATTGTGCAGCATTCATATTTGAACCTTTGGTTTTAGGTGCTGCAGGAATGGTGATGTATGAACCGAAAGAACTCGATAAATTAATAGGGATTTGTAAAGAAAATAAAGTTCTAACCATCGCCGATGAAGTGATGACGGGATTTGGAAAAACCGGAAAAACGTTTGCTTGCGATTATTTAGTTGCCCAACCTGATATGATGTGTTTGTCGAAAGCCTTAACAGGCGGTACAATTCCAATGGCAATTACCACATTTACAGAAGAATTATTTGAAGCATTTTACAGTGATGATATCAATAAAGCTTTGTTTCATGGACATACATTTACAGCAAATCCAACGGGATGTGCTGCAGCATTAGCGAGTTTGGCAATCTTGGAAACTGATGAAATGCAAGCCAATATCGCCAGAGTAAATCAAAGTCATTTGGCATTTCAAACACACATCAAAAATCATCCTAAAGTTGAAACTACGAGAGTTTTAGGAGTAATTTTTGCATTAGAGATAAAAACCGAGTCCCAAGCAAGTTATTACGGAACTTTGCGAAACAAACTTTATGATTTTTTCATAGAAAATGGAGTTATTTTAAGACCAGTGGGAAACATTGTCTATATTTTACCGCCATACATTATTGAGGACGAACAACTTCAAAAAATATATACTGTGGTTGAAAATGCATTGGAAATAGTTTAAAAAAAGAGATCTAATTCTTTGCGAAATTTACTGTATAATGAAATAAGGAGATAATAGACTAAGAGATAAAAGATTTTTATCTTTGCTAATAATTTTCAATAAATAACAATTTTGCCAAAAACGATTTCTATTACCGCAATTGCATCCATTTCTGGGTTAGGGAATGATCCAAATTCTATTTGGCAAAACTATTTGAATGATAATCATTGTTTTATTGAAGCAAATTTTGGAAATCAAGATACTTCTATTGCTACTTTAAATTCTCATTTGAAAAAACAAATAAGAGAATTAAAAAAGTCAGATAATAAATACAAATCACTTGATAGTTCAGTATTATTTGCAATAGAAGTCTCTCGAAAAGCGATTAAAAAAGCGGGTTGGAAAAACAATGTTACTTTCGGAATTAATATAGGTTCGTCTCGTGGGGCAACGGAATTATTCGAAAAACACCATTTGGATTTCATCCAATCTGGGAAAGCAGAACCCCTTGCATCGCCTACAACTACGCTTGGAAATATCTCGTCATGGGTTTCTCATGATTTACAAAGTCAAGGTCCAGAAATTTCTCATTCCATAACTTGCTCAACGGCTTTACACGCCTTATTAAACGGTATTGCATGGTTAAAATCGGGTATGGCTGATAAATTTTTGGTTGGTGGCAGTGAAGCTCCGTTAACTGATTTTACGATTGCTCAAATGCGAGCATTAAAAATATATTCTAAAAATAATGATAATTTCCCATGTCGCGCCTTAGACTTAAATAAAAAACAAAACTCCCTTGTTTTAGGAGAAGGTGCTGCAGTATGTTGTCTTGAAATTGGGAGAACCGATAAAACTATCGCGGTTATTGAAGGAATTGGTTATGCGACTGAAATTTT
The DNA here is from genome assembly GCA_009926065.1 of Flavobacteriaceae bacterium. GTDB lineage: Bacteria > Bacteroidota > Bacteroidia > Flavobacteriales > Flavobacteriaceae > Flavobacterium. The sequence goes on along the minus strand of RFPP01000005.1, from coordinate 54,155 downwards.
AGAACACAATGTTTCTGTTTCTGCAGAGGCTACTTGCTTTCAAAAATCGATGAAAATGGCATTGAAAAATACTATGATATCAGATGTTGATGCAATAATAATGCATGCTCCGGGAACAATCAAGGGCGATTTATCGGAATACAAAGCGATTCAAAAAATATTTGGAGAAGAACTTCCTTTGTTAACTACAAATAAATGGAAAATTGGTCACACCTTCGGGGCGTCAGGAATGTTAAGTATTGAAATGGCAATTTTGATGTTGCAAAATCAAACTTTCATCGGAGTTCCATTTTCGGGAGCAAAAACTCACCAAAAACCATTGAAAAAAATAATGGTTAATGCCGTTGGTTTTGGTGGAAATGCGGTGAGTGTTTTAATAAGTTTGTAAGTTCTTGAGATAAAAGAGTAAAACTTAAAGATCAAAGACTTCGGAGTTTGCGTAAATCTTAGCGAACTTTGCAGTTAGTTTTTAGAATTTATTTCCAACTCTTTTACTTTTTCATAAACCAAATTGCTTTCAAATCCTTTTCGGAGAAGGAAATCACAGAATTTTTTTCGCTTTTTTAAACTATCATTTTCTTTCATCGTTTGCCAATGGCGATCGGCAAGAGCATGAAAATTGATTTGATATTCTTCTTCCGATATTTCTTTTAATGCGGTATTTATATTGTAGGAAGATATATTTCGGAACTTTAATTCATTTACAATTCTAATTTTTCCCCAATGTTTAATTCGGTGTTTTCCTCTGGCAAAACTGCAAGCAAAACGCTCTTCGTTTAGAAAATTATGATCAATTAGGTGTACAATTATCAAATCTATAACTTGGGGTATCATGTTCATTCCTCGAAGTTTTTCGACTACTTCTTTGTGGCAACGTTCTTGAAAGGCGCAATAATTCTCTAACTTGGATTGGGCTTCCTGAATGGAATACGTTTTATGAGAATTATTTTCCAAAATATATAGATTATCTATCGAAAATAGAAACAAAAAAACTAGGCATTAGTTTTCCCTGTGGCCTCTAAGTTCTTTTCGATTTTATGTCCTGGTCTTGACCATTTTGGCTTCTCTCCTAACGATTGATATTGAGAATCTTCGGCTTCAACGGTAGTTGGTTGAGAAACTTTTACGAATGGTTTTTGAGGGATTAATCCCAATATTTCAAACATTTTCATGTCTTCGTTCACATCTGGATTTGGCGTGGTCAATAATTTATCCCCAGCAAAAATAGAATTTGCACCAGCAAAGAAACACATCGCCTGTCCTTCACGACTCATATTCATTCTTCCTGCAGAAAGACGCACTTGAGTTTCAGGCATTACAATTCTTGTAGTTGCAACCATTCTAATCATTTCCCATATTTCAACTGGTTTTTCATCTTCTAAAGGGGTTCCTTCAACCGCAACTAGAGCATTTATTGGCACTGATTCAGGTTGTGGATTTAAAGTAGAAAGTGCAACTAACATACCTGCTCGATCTTCAATAGATTCTCCCATACCAATGATTCCTCCGCTACAAACAGTAACATTAGTTTTACGAACATTTTCTATAGTTTGAATTCGGTCTTCAAAACCGCGTGTAGAAATAACTTCTTTGTAATATTCTTCTGAAGTATCAATATTGTGATTGTAGGCATATAATCCGGCTTCTGCTAGTCGATGGGCTTGGTTTTCAGTAATCATTCCTAATGTGCAACAAACCTCCATATCTAATTTATTTATGGTACGAACCATTTCTAAAACTTGATCAAATTCAGGTCCATCTTTCACATTTCTCCAAGCTGCGCCCATACATACTCGGGAAGAACCACTAGATTTAGCTCTTAAAGCTTGGGCTTTTACTTGGCTCACAGACATTAAATCGTTGCCTTCAATTTCAGTATGATACCTAGCAGCTTGAGGACAATAACCACAATCTTCTGGGCATCCGCCTGTTTTTATAGATAACAAAGTTGAAACTTGAACAACGTTTGGGTCGTGTGATTTTCTATGAATAGAAGCGGCTTCATAAAGCAAATCCATCATAGGTTTGTTGTATATGGCAATAATTTCGTCTTTGGTCCAATTGTGTCGTCTAGCAATGCTCATAATAACTTTTTTATGTTGCATCAAAAGTAATCAAATTGTTACAAAGAAGCAATTTTGTAGACTTTATATAGTGGTTAAAGTCGTTATAAATTATATTTCAAACTAAAAATAATATATCTAGGTTGAACAGTATACTGTGAAGTTCGGGTTGAGAACTGAGTGAAACTATCGTCGTTTAGAATATTTGTATTTAATAGGTTGGTTACGGCAATTTTATATTCTAATTTACTTTCTTTCGTTTTTTGATAAATCAAGCTTGCGCTTAAAAAGTCGTATTCATTATTAACCGTTTTATTGTTATTGGTGTAATGATAGTACTCATATTCTGAAACAAAAGAGAAACTGTCTAAGAAGAAATAATCCAATTTAGCCGATGGCCTATCGGTGAAAAACTTGGTTCCGATATAGTCATTAATTGTTCTTGAATACCCTAATTCTAAGTTCGGTAAATCTTTATAATTGGTAGCAACTTTTAGGGTATAATTTTGAGTTAGTGATTCAGTAGTTACAAAAAGTCCGTTTTGAATATTATTAAATATGGACCGGTTCAAGGCCAAATTAATGGAGGCTTTATAATTTTTGGCAAATGACCTACCATAGTTTGCATTTCCAGAAAGAGTTTCATCAGCAAAATTTGAATTTATAGCGGTTGAAACTTGGTTAATTCCTGTAAATACTGCATTTGACTTAATTGCATTTAATCGTTTTGTGTAATTTATATTGGCAAAAATATTCTCAAAATTGAACATATTATATTTGAAATATCGTAAAGAATGACTTTCAGACATTGCATTTTCTAAATTTCTATTTCCTTGAAATAAGGAATTATAATTAGTGAATGTATATCCTGCAGTAAACCTATTTATGTCGGTAAAATCGTTATTTATTGAATAATTATAGGTTAAAGTTTCAGCTTTTTTTATTTGATATAAAGCATATACATCTGGTAATAATCTATAAAAATTATCGTTTACTTTAGTGCCTAATTGTTCATTATAGGTTTTGTAATAATGTGCCGAAAAACCAGGGTTAAAAGTAAATTTTCCTGTAATAAATTTGTAATGCAATCCTAAAAAGGAGTCGTTAAAAAAATACATTACATCATTATTTTTATCTGTAGAATTCAAGTCGTTTTTGGTCCCGTTATCCAATATTTGAAAAATATGAGAATTGAAATTTTGAATTGAATAGGTATTTCCAAAAGTAAAATTAATATTACTTTTTGAAGTTAACATATAAAAGTAATCAACCTTAACGTCCAGTTTATTTGTTTTTATAAAACGGGTTTGATTTATATTATATCTATTTTGTGTTTGTAATCCCAATATTGGAAAAGGGTTCTGACCTAAATTTGCATTATAAAAAGGATCTTCATCTTGATATAAATGTTGAATTTCGATGTCGAAAACGCTTTTATCACTTTTTGTATAATACAAACTCAGATTTTGATTTAAGGTTATTGGGTCTTGTTGCTTAAAAGAGGTAATATTTTGATCGGGAATAGCCGGCGGCGTTCCGTTTGTAGCTGTTGCAAATGATTGAGTAAACAAACTATTGTACTCGTCTTGTTTAGAATTTTTTAGTAAAGCATCATAATCAAACTGTAAATTCGAATTCGGTTTATAGCTTGAGCTTAATTTAAAAAGTCCTAAACTACTAATTTGATTAGCTGCTTCATTCGTTTTTTGGGTAGTATTTACAGTTCCCAAAGAGCTGATTTGATCGGCTCTATTATTTTGAGAGGCAGTTTCTAAGTCGGTAAGAGTAGAAGAAACTATTGCAAATCCGCTTAAACTCCATGCTTTTGTAACATTGTAGGAAAAATTGGATGCGCCAAATTTGGTTTCAATCTCTTTAGCTCTATTATTTCTTAGCAATGAAATGCCTAAATCGTTGGAGGAAACGTTGAAGTTAGTACCTCCTTTTCTCATCATATTTCTAAAACCTCCTGTAAATTTAAAATAATCTTGAACCGTAAAAGGAAGTTCTCCAATATTATTATAATTGGCAATAAAGTTCACACTGTATTTTGGACTATAATAAAATAGCTTTGGATTAGCAATATATCGGGTATTTTGATTTTCTTTTCCTCCACCAGCATTTATATCTCCAAACCAAAAATTCTTTTTTCCTGATTTCAGTTTAATGTTCATTCCAATATTTTCATCTCCATTTTCTAAACCTTTCAGGGCAGAAATATCATTAAAATTTCTTAGAACTTGAATTTTATCTATTGCATCTGCGGGAATATTTTTAACCCCTAGTTTCGTATCACCGTCAAAAAAATCTTTACCTTCTACCATTAATTTGGTAACTTTTTTTCCTTCAACTTCTATTTCGCCATCGGCATTTACTTCTACTCCCGGTAATTTTTTTAAAACGTCTTCTAATTTTCTTTCTGTTCCCGATTTAAATGAATCGGCGTTATAAACTATAGTATCTCCTTTTATAGAAACCGGCATTTCTCTAACAATTTCTACTCCTTCAAGTTCAATTCCTCCTGTCTCCAGAGTTATATTTTGATTCATATTTAAAGTAGAAGTAGTGATAAAGAGCTCTTTGGTTTGCATTCCTAAATAACTTGTTTTTATAGAATAACTTGAATTTGGTTTTAAATTCAGTAAAAATTTTCCTTTGTCATTAGTAATTGCATAGGAATCCATTGCTTTGGTAGAAGTATTTACAGCCATAACGTTGGCCATTTCAAGTGGGGATTTTCCAACATCTTGAACAATTCCCTCAAATTTTATAGTTTGTGAAAATGAAACTGAGAAAATTATAATAAATAATATTATGAGGGATTTTTTCATTAGGATTTAATTAAATTGATTTTAAGAATTAACGACCCATTCGGATTTGCATTCCTCCATTACCACCTCTTCCTTGGTTCATTTGTCGGAATTCTTCCATTTTCTTGGTTACCGTTTCGTCATAATCTTTTTGAGAAATTACTTTCCCGTTAGTCGGTGCTTTGATTTCTACTTTTTCTTTGGAGTTCATTACAATTTTAGAACACAAAACAACGGTTTTCCCATCGCTAACTTCTAAAATTAACCCTGGTAATCCCCAGTAATTTTCTGGTCCTTGGCTAATTGGAATTTCAGGTGTATACCATGCAGTTATGGTAACTTCTTTAGGTAATTCAAAGTCTTCCATGAAGTTGGTTTTCTTAGCTTCCTCTTCGGTTTTTTTAATTTCTAATTTTGCTTCTTTCTTTTCTGCTTTTCTAGGTCGGAAATTTCTAAAATCAGTTTGGCTAACTGGTCGAACGCAAGTCGCTTTGAAGCAGGTGTAACCTCCAATTAATTTGGTTTCGCCTTCTAATTTCCAAGCATAATTTGGTAATGAATCTTTCACTAGAAATTCTTTTCCCATAAATTCTTTGTCAACCGCATAGGTTTTGTCTTTTACATTCTTAAAATTGGTTCCGCCACCGCCCATCATTGAGCTCATTATTCTCATTCCTCCGCCTTGTCCCCCTTGACCAGGTGCGTCCAGCTTTTCTTCTTCTTTATAAATGGAGGTTGTTTTTGAAAAATTCAGGATAAATGTTTTCTCAAACATTTTTTTCATTCTATCTTCAATCATTTTTTGCATGTCGGGTGTCATATCTTTATTCCCTTCAAAACGGGTTTTGAAATCAGAAGTGCTTGTTTTTGATTCATATACAGCCATTCCTTGAAATTCTTGTGCTTGAACATTTGCAAATGCTAATACAGTTAATACAAATGATATTATTACTTTTTTTAACATAAATAGGGTTTTTATATGTTGTAAATTAAATTTTAGACTTAATAATTACTAAATAGTTTAAATATTGCGTGCAAATATGACGAATTAGAATAATTAAAGTTACAAATTTTATGTTAAAAAAATAGAATGAAAATTGAATAACTAAAAACATATGTTGTAATTTAGCATTCAATGAAACCATTTTATCAATTACATATCCTTTTTTTCTTTTTAGTATTTTACTGTCAAGGTCAAATTACTAAGGCTAATTTACTATCCTCTGAACCTATTTCGGCAAGTCGTTTTTTAGGCATTGATGTATTGTCCAATCAATATTTTGAAGAAAATGACATATTATACAAGAAAAATGGAGATCAAATTTGGCAATATAAAAACGTAATATTAGGTGAAATTCTAAAAATTGATATCATAAATCCGCTGAAAATTGCCGTTTTCTTTGAGGGTTTTAATTCAGTGGTTTTATTAGACAGCCAGTTAAATGAAATCCAACAAATATCATTTTCTAATATTAATAAAGCCTCTATAATTACTAGCGCAGTAGGAATTGCAGCCCAAAATAAATTATGGTTTTACGATATTATAGCTCAAAAAATTGGGCTTTTTAATTATTTGAATGAAGATTTCAAATATATATCTACTCCATTTCCAGGGAATTTCAAACATTATGAATCCGATTTTAATAATTTTCAATGGATTGATAATAATTTAAACTGGTACTCTTGTAATTTGTTTGGAGAAATTAAACTAATTAGGCAAGTGCCCGATTTTGATAAAATTCAAATTATAAATAACGATTTGATTCTATTTTCAAAGAGAGAACACTTGTATTTTCTAGATTTTAAATCAAATAAAACTCTGGAAGTGCAAAATGTTAATAAAAGCTTTGAATTTTTTATTTACAAAGACCAAATTTTATCTATTTTTACCAATCGACAAATTAAAAATTATAAAATACTATTACCGTAATGCACATAGCTATAGCAGGAAATATAGGAGCGGGAAAAACATCATTAACTCGCTTGTTAGCAAAGCATTTCAAGTGGGAACCTCACTTTGAAGACGTAGTTGACAATCCTTATTTAGATGATTTCTATCACCAAATGGAACGTTGGTCATTCAATTTACAAATCTATTTCTTGAATAGTCGTTTCAGACAAGTGCTTCAAATTCGTGAAAGCGGTAAAAAGATAATTCAGGATAGAACTATTTATGAAGATGCTCATATTTTTGCTCCCAACCTTCACGCTATGGGGTTGATGACCAATAGAGATTTTCAAAATTACAGCTCTCTTTTTGATTTAATGGAAGGGCTTGTTGCTCCGCCAGATATGCTAATTTATTTAAGAAGTTCTATTCCAAATTTGGTTTCGCAAATTCACAAACGTGGTCGCGAATATGAAAATTCCATTTCTATTGAATATTTAAATCGTTTGAACGAAAGATATGAAGCTTGGGTTTCTTCCTACACTAAAGGAAAATTGGTTATTATTGAAGTTGATAATATTGATTTTGTAAATAATCCAGAAGATTTAGGAATGATCATTAATAAAATTGACGCTGAATTAAACGGTTTATTTTAGTTCAATAATTGTTTCTAAACCACACTTTCATCCATTCTCTTTTTAAAATCAAAAAAGAAACTTGCTCGGATAAAATTGCTATATCAGATCCGTCTAGTTTTTTTATTTCGCTCTCGGGAACATCAATTATATATAATAAATTCAAGTATTCTGCGAATTTATATTGAATTAATCGATAAATTTTTTCATGTAATTCCCCTTTCAATTCATCCGCTGAAATTGACATAGGAAAATCAATTGGCTCGTTTGCCAAATTGAAATCTTTATTGATCTGCTCGATTAATTTAGAATATAAATTTTCGTTTGCTGCTTCATTAAGAAGTAAATCTGAATTTATTGGAGCAATAAATGTTTTTGAATTCATTAAAATTATACTTTTCGCCCCATTAAATTTTCACCAAAAGTTTTTAGCATTTCTTTTTTATCAATGTCAATGCTTATTTTTTGTAACGTATCAAAAGCTCTAAAAGTAAAATCTTGAATCGCATTTTTTGTTTCTTGAGCAGCACCAGAAGTAAGAAATATTTCTTTAACGGCAGCAATTTTATTGGTACTGTCTTCAGGGTGAACCGAAAATAATTCGGCTAATTCCTTCGCTTGATTAATTGATGCAAATTCAAGTGCCTTTAGGTATAAATAGGTTTTTTTGTTTTCAATTATATCTCCCCCAACTTGTTTACCAAAGGTTTCTGGATTCCCAAAAGCATCTAAATAATCGTCTTGCAATTGAAATGCCAATCCTAAATTCAACCCAAAATCATAAATTAAGTTGGCGTTGTCTTCAGAGGTTTTTGCAATTATAGCACCCATTTTCATGGCTGCTGCAACTAAAACAGCGGTTTTATATTGAATCATTTTCAGGTATTCTGGAATTGAAACATCTGTACGAGTTTCAAAATCTACATCCCATTGTTGGCCTTCGCAAACTTCTAACGCCGTTTTGCTAAAAAGTTTTGCTAATTTCTGAAAAATGGAAGGTTCATATTTTTCAAAATATTGATATGCTAAAATTAACATGGCATCACCTGATAGGATTCCTGTATTTATATCCCATTTTTCATGCACTGTTATATTCCCCCTTCGCAAAGGTGCATCATCCATAATATCATCATGAATAAGCGAAAAATTATGAAAAACCTCCACCGCTAATGCCGCAGGTAATGCTTCTTTATAATTGGTGTCAAAAACTTCAGCACTCATTAATGTAAGTACCGGACGAATTCTTTTTCCTCCTAATCGTAGAATATATTGAATAGGTTCATAAAGATTTTTTGGCTCTTTAGTTTCATATTGTGATTCTAAATAATCGGAAATAAATATTTGATACTGTTCAAGAGAATGCATGATTCATATTTTGTTAATTATTTAAAATTATAATTGTGTGGTTTTATAACTTTTTATGCTATACAAAGAAACTTAAAATTATTTGAACTATAAACTTTCTTAAATGTTAAATAATTGTAAATACTTAGAAACTATTTTGGTATTCAAAGTTTCCTATGTATGTTTGCACCAAAATTTTTAAAAAATAGCGAGGCAAATGAGAGAGATTATTATGTCAAAAGCCAGTGATTTGTTTATGAAACTAGGTTTCAAGAGCGTTACTATGGATGATATCGCTGGAGAAATGTGTATTTCAAAAAAAACAATTTACAAGTTTTTTAGCAATAAAGAAATTTTGATTGAGGAAATTACCGACATGATTCATTCCAAAATTCATTCGATTGTTAATCAAATTGTAGCCGAAAATTATAATGCAATTGAAGAAAATTATAAAATCAGGAAAATGTTTAAGGAAATGTTCAAGGCTGCTGATACTTCTCCAATATATCAATTAAAAAAACACTACCCCTTGATTTTTGAAAAAGTTATGGCTAAAGAAATAAATGAATGCAATATTTTATTTAAAAATAATATGGAAAAAGGAATAGCCCAAGGCCTCTATAGAAAAGAAATTCCAGTAGAAATTTATGTAAAATTTTATTACAATTTAATTTTTAGTATAAAAGAACAAACTGTTTCAGAAAAAGAAGGGCAAGAATTAGAGTTACAAATATTAGAGTATCACACAAGGGCAATTGCTACACCAGCAGGAATTGCAGAATTAGAAAAACAATTATTGAATATCGAAAAAAATGAAAAAATTAATTTTTATTAGTGTATTGTCTATTGCATTTATTTCAAATGCCCAAGTAAACCCAAAAAACAACTCGTTTAGTTTAGACGAAGCTATTAATTATGCATTAAGCAATAATTATGAAGCCATAAATGCTAAAAGAGATATTGCTGCTGCAAAAAGTAAAAAGTGGGAAACTACAGCGATGGGGCTTCCTCAAATTAATGCGAGTTTAGACTATCAAAACAACTTTGTAATACAAAAATCACTTATTCCGGCTCAGTTTTTTGGAGGAAATCCAGGAGAATTTACAGAAGTAGCTTTCGGAACAAAACATAATATGAACGCCAGAACTACTTTAAGTCAGTTATTATTTGACGGGTCTTATATTGTAGCACTTCAAGCTTCTAAAACCTATTTGAAATTTTATCAAAATTCAAAAGAAAAAACAGATCAGGAAGTTAAAGAAATGGTAATCAATGCCTATGGAAATGTATTGTTAGCCGACGAAAGCATTTTGATTTTAGAAAAAAACAAAGGCATTCTGGAAAAAACGTTGTTCGATACCAAAGAAACATTTAAAAACGGATTAATAGAGGAGGAAAATGTAGAGCAACTTCAAATTACCCTTTCAACAATAATTAGCAATTTGAATAATGTTAAAAGACTCCGAGAAATAGCCTTGAACATGTTGAAAATCTCTTTAGGATTAAATATTGAAGACGAATTAAAATTAACCGATAAATTGGATATTCTTGCTGTTAAAAATTTAGACGCAACATTTTCACAAGGAGAATTTAACCCGTCACAAAACATCTATTACCAAATGGCATTAAATTTTAAAGAGCAACGGAATTTGGAATTAAAACTACAAAAAACAAAAGCTTTACCATCTTTAGCGGCAGTAGTAAACGTTGGTTATAATGCATTTGGAAATCAATTTGAATTTTTTAACAGCAATCAAAAATGGTTGAATTATTCTAATATGGGAATTAGTTTTAATGTGCCAATATTCAGCAGTTTTGCAAGAAATGCTAGAACACAACAAGCAAAAATTGCATTTGAAAAAGCAAAAACACAACTTACAGAAACAGAACAAAAATTAAAATTACAATATGCAAATGCTAAAAGTGAATATGAATTTAGCATTGAAGCATTTGCAACAGCAAAAACCAATTTGAATTTAGCCGAGCGTATCGAAAAAAAACAAGGAATTAAATTTAAAGAAGGGTTATCGTCTAGTTTCGACTTTAGTGAGGCGCAACGACAATTGTATGCTGCACAACAAAATTACCTTCAATCGATGGTAAATGTGATCAATAAAAAAGCAAGTTTAGAAAAAGTAATTAATAAAAAATAATCAAGAAAAAAACCTTTAAAAATGAAAAAAATAATTTTAATCGCAACATTCTCAGCAATATTATTCTCATGCGGAAAGAAAGAAGAAAACGCCAATATTGATTCATTAATTGCTTCAAAAAACTTGGTTTCTATTAAAGCAAAAAGAGCAGAATTGCAAACGCAATTAACACAGCTTGACAATGCAATAGCAGAATTGGACGTGAAAAAAACAGAAGAAGCATTGGTTTCTATAGAAACGGTAAAAGACACTGTTTTCAGTCATTATTTAGAAGTTCAAGGAAATATAAATACAAAAGAAAACTTAATTATATATCCTCAGTTTTCTGGAATTTTAAATACTCTTAATGTTGTTGCAGGGCAAAAAGTGAGCAAAGGTCAGGTTTTAGGAACTATTGACGATGGCGGATTAAGTCAGCAATTGGCGCAATTAGAAAACCAATTGGCTTTAGCAAAAACAACTTTTGAAAGACAAAAACGATTATGGGATCAAAAAATTGGGTCTGAAATTCAATTTTTACAAGCTCAAACAAATATGGTAAGCCAGCAAAAAGCGGTTTCCCAAATGAAAGCACAATTGGCAAAAACCAGAATTATTGCTCCTTTTAATGGTGTAATTGACGAGTTAATTGCTGAACGAGGACAAGTGGTTGGACCAGGACAAGGATTAATGAGAATTGTAAATTTAAATAACATGTTCGTTTCAACAACCGTTCCTGAAAGTTACATAGGAAAATTGAAAGTAGGAACAGAAGTTAATGTTTATTTAGCTTCTTTAGGAAAATCATTTAACGGAAAAATTCGTCAAGTAGGAAATAACATCAATCCAAATAATAGAAGTTTTGGAATTGAAGTTTCCGTGCCTAATACTGATAATTTATTGCGTCCTAACCAAGTTGCAAAACTAAAAATTGCTGATTATACTAATGCAAAAGCCGTTGTAGTTCCGTCTAATGTGATTCAAGAAGATGCAAATGGAAACCAATATGTTTTTGAAGTTTCATCGCTTAAAGACAAAACGGGAATTGCAAAAAAAGTGATAGTAAAAGTGGGAAAAACCTCTGATAATTTTACAGAGATTTTAAGCGGATTAGAGCCAAAAACATTAATAGTTGGCGACGGAGTAAAAACTGTATCAGAAGGAATGAAACTAAACTTCTAATGTAAATTAGTTTAAAGTTTAAGATTTATAGTTTTGCGAAACCGCAAACCAAACCTTAAACATTTTAACCTTAAACAAAAATTATGAGTCATCAAAAAAAAGAATTTAGCATTTCAAGTTGGGCTGTAGACAACCGAATTACGGTTTACATTCTAACATTTATTATAGTAATAATGGGAACAATGGCATATATCAATATGCCTCGAGAAAATTTCCCAGAGATTTTAGAAAACAAAATTTACGTTTCATCAGTTTTCCCAGGTAACTCATCTGAAGACGTTGAAAAATTGGTAATAAAACCGCTAGAAGATCAGTTTAAAAATATTTCTGGTGTTACCAAAGTAACCTCAAGTTCGTTTCAAGATTATGGAATTGTAGTTGTTGAATTTGAACAAAATGTTTCCATCGAGGAAGCCAAAATCCGGATAAAAGATAAAACCGATATGGCTAAAGCCGACACCGATTGGCCGAATCTTGATAACGGAAGCAAGGTTGAACCTAGTATTTTTAATATAAATATTTCGGAAGAAGTACCAATTTTAAATATTAATTTGAAAGGTAATTACACTACACAACAACTAAAAAAATACGGTGAATACCTAAAAGACGAGATTGAAAATGTCCCTGAAGTTAAAAAAGTAGACATTTTAGGTGTTGATGATAAGGAAGTTGAAATCGCGATTGACGTTTTTAAAATGAACGCCGCAAAAGTGAGTTTTGATGACATTCAAAATGCAGTAAAATACGAAAATATGACGGTATCTGGAGGAAGTTTAATTTCACAAGGAACTCGAAATAATATTCGAATTGTTGGAGAAATGAAAAATCCAAAAGACCTAGAAAACGTAGTTGTAAAATCCTATGGAGGGACGGTTTATTTAAAAGACATTGCTGTAATCAATTTCAAGGAAAAAGAGAAAACGACCTACGCACGTGAGAGCGGCAAGGAAGTGGTGATGTTAAATATTAAAAAGCGCGCGGGTCAAAATATGATTTCAGCTTTAGATCAAGTTAAAGAAATTGTTGCAAAAGCGCAAGAAAGTGTTTTACCAAAAGATTTGAACATTAAAATGACTAACGACCAATCTAGCAAAGTAGAGCATCAAGTAAGCGAATTGTCAAACCACATTATTTTTGGAATTATCCTAGTTATGATTGTGCTGATGTTCACCATGGGATTGAGAAATTCCCTTTTCGTTGGAGCAGCAATTCCACTTTCCATGTTGATGGCTTTTGCTATTTTATCCGCTTTTGGTTACACATTGAATACCATGGTTTTATTTGGATTAGTAATGGGATTAGGACTTTTAGTTGACGATGGAATTGTAGTGGTGGATAACGTTTTTGCAAACATGAAAAAGGTTTAGGACGAATTGAAGCTTCAAAAATAGGTATTGGCGAAATCGCTTGGCCAGTAATTTCATCAACAGCAACGACTTTAGCGGCCTTTATTCCATTGGCATTATGGCCTGGAACAGTAGGTAAATTCATGGTTTATTTCCCAATCACTTTATCCTGCGTATTGGGCGCTTCGTTATTCGTGGCGATGGTAATTAATGCTGCGATGACGGGTGGTTTTATGGATATTGAAGATAGAAATATCTCTAAAAAAGCGCTGAAGAAATACACAATTATTTTTATCGTATCAGGATTATTGTTTGTAATTCCTGGGAATATTTCTAATACCGTTTGGATGAAAGCTATTGGACATTTAATCATTATTGCTTTAGTATTAATGTGGGCTTATCATTTATTTCTTTACAAATGGACTCAGGATTTCCAACACAGTTTCTTCCCGGGATTAGAGAAAAAATACCAAGTATTCCTTGGTAAAATATTGACTGGAAAAAAAGCGCTAATTGCCTTAGTTGGGATTATTGGATTATTAATCTTCTCCGTTATTTTATTGATTCTATTTCCAAGAGAAACTTTGTTTTTTCCAAAAAACATTCCAAATCAGGCGATAGTTTATATTGAATATCCGCAAGGAACAGAAATTGAAAAAACCAATAAAGCCAATTTATTTGTTGAAAAACAAGTGATAGCCATTTTAGCAAAATACGTTGAAAATAATGAAAATTATTTGGCAGAAAGTATCGTTTCCCAAGTTGGAAAAGGTGCTGGGAATCCAAATGTAGATTCTGGGAATCAATCCGAAACGCCTTATAAAGGAAAAGTAACTGTAAATTTCACAGAATATAAATTTAGAAAAGACGTAAATACAAGCGACATTTTAGAAGAAATTCGTTCGAAAGTAAAAGCGATTGCTGGAGCTAAAATTATTGTGGAGAAAGATTCTAACGGACCGCCTTCAGGATATCCAATTAGTTTGCAATTATCGGGAACTAATTATGACGAAATGTTGGTTGAAGCCAAAAAAGTGATTGCATTTATCAATTCGAAAAACATCGAAGGAATTGAAAAATTAAATATTGATGTGAATAAAGAAAGTCCTGAAATGGAAGTAAATGTTGATCGCGTAGGTATTGGAAGTTTGGGCGCAAGCACAGGCCAACTAGGATTTACAATGCGAAGAGCAATTTACGGACAAGAAATTTCGACTTATAAAGAAGGAAAAGACGATTACAATATTGTGATGCGATTACAAGAAGATCAACGCAAAAACGAAAGTGTATTGTTCAATCAACCGGTGACTTTTAGAAATCAAAATAACGGACAAATTGTTCAAGTTCCGATTTCATCTTTAGCAACAACAGAGAAAAAATTCACTTTCAACCAAATTAAACGTAAGAATTCAAAAAGAATCATGACGATTTATTCTAACGTAATTACTGGATATACAGGTGACGGGATTACCAAACAAATTGAAGCTTCTTTAAAAGCGGCCAATTATAAAATGGCGGGCGACATCACTTATTCATTTTCTGGAGAGCAAGAACAACAGAAAAAAGATTCTGGTTTCTTATTTGGAGCGTTACTATTAGCATTGGCAAGTATCACAATTATCATTGTGTTGCAGTTTAATTCTATTTCGAAAACAGCGATTATCATGTTTACTGTTTTACTAAGTTTCAGTGGGGTTTTCTACGGATATGTATTTGCAGGAATGGATTTCGTAATCTTGATGACGATGATGGGAATTATTGCCCTTTCTGGAATTGTGGTTAAAAACGGAATCGTATTAATGGATTTCTTTGTTTTATTGATGGACGAAAAAGTAAGTGAAAACAAGCAAACATCGCACGATGATTTAACGATTGCTGAAATTAAAGACGTAATTATTCAATCAGGAAAATCTCGTTTACGACCAGTATTATTAACGGCATTAACGGCAATTTTAGGATTAATTCCTTTGGCTATAGGGTTGAATTTTGACTTCTTCTCGCTGGTAACCAATTTAAATCCGCACATTTATGTTGGGGGTGATAACGTCGTTTTCTGGGGACCATTGGCATGGACCATTATCTTCGGATTGACATATGCTACGGTATTAACTTTAGTAATGGTTCCCGTGATGTTTTACTTAGTTAAACGAACTAAGTATTGGTTGCGCGACAGAAGATTAGCAAACGAAAACTAAATATAAATAAATTAAATCCCTGTTGAGAAACGGGGATTTTTTTGTTTTTAGCCCGGATAGAAGGGAAAATCCCGAGCTTTTTAGCGAGGATTTGGAATGATAGCCGGATTAGCTCCCAATAAAAAGTCAAAAGATTTCGAATACAGAAAATATAATTGTTAATTTGTGTCGTCAAATTTAGAAACTCATGTTGAAAAACAAAATCAGGTATATTTTTATTTTATTGGCGCTGACCGTTATTGGTTGCGCTAAACGCGGCTATATTACTGGCGGGTTAAAAGATACTATTGCACCCGTTTTGAAAGCGAGTTTCCCAAAAAATTTAAGTGTGAATTTTAAAGGGAAGGAAATAAATTTGACGTTTGACGAATACGTAAAATTGAAAAACCTAAACAAGCAGCTGATTATTTCTCCACCATTGAAATACAATCCTGAGGTTTCTCCGCTCACTCCGAGCAAAATAATTAACATTAAAATTAAAGATACTTTACAAGAAAATACGACCTATAGTTTCAATTTTGGACAAAGTATCGAGGACAATAACGAGGGGAATCCATACAACCAGTTCAAGTATATTTTTTCTACGGGGAGCTACATCGATTCGTTGAAAGTGGGCGGAACGATTAAAGATGCGTTGAATAAAAAGGAAGATTCGTTTGTATCGGTTATGTTGTATGAAGTGAATGATAAATTCAATGATTCGGTAGTTTATAAAACCGTTCCGAGATACATTACCAATACTTTGGACAGTTTGAAAACCTTTAAAATTGAAAATGTAAAAGCGGGTAAATACCTTTTGATTGCGATGAAAGATGCCAATGGCAACAATAAATTCAATCCGAAGGACGATAAAATTGGGTTCAGAAAACAGTTGGTTACTATTCCAAATGACAGCCTATTTGAATTAAAATTATTCAAGGAAGTTTTGGCTTTTAAAACTGTAAAACCTTTTCAAACTACCGGAAATAAATTGATTTTAGGCTACGAAGGAAATCCGAAAAACATGAAAGTGGTACTAAAAAAAGGGAATGAAATTATACCGTCAATTGTAACTAAATATCCATCTAAAGATTCTGTTCAAGTTTGGTATAAACCAATAAAAGCTGATTCTTTAAATTTGGCTGTAGCCAATGAAAATTACAATAAATCGTATACCTTTAAGAAAACCGTACAGAAGAAGGACACCTTAAGTTTTTCTGCAAAAACGAGCTTGGGATTATCTAAATTAGATCAATTTACAATTTATTCCACTCGCCCGTTAGTGAAATTTGATGAATCTAAAATTAAGGTTACCGATAAAGATTCTGTAAATGTGAAATTCACGACAAGTTATGATATTTATAATCAAGAATTAAAATTTGATATTCCAAAAGAGCCTTTGCAAAGTTATAGATTTCAGTTGCTTCCTGGAGCATTAACCGATTATCTAGGTCAAAAAAACGATACGTTATCCTATAAGGTAAATACAAGAAACACCACTGATTATGGGAATTTACGGGTGAATTTATCCAATGTAAAACAGTTTCCCGTCATTGTTCAATTAACCAATGATAGAGGAGATGTGGTTACTTCTGAATTTTTAGACAAAGTCAATTTCGTAGATTTTATGTTTTTAGAACCTGCAAAATATACCCTTCGCGTGATTTATGATGCCAATGGAAATAAAGAGTGGGATTCTGGGAATTTCTTAGAAAGGCGACAGCCCGAAGAAGTGATTTATTTTCCCAAAGAAATTGATGTTCGCGGCAATTGGGATGTGGATCAAACTTTTGATTTGTCGCGGTAAACTACATTGTAAACGTATCTCGATCGTTCAAAAAACCAAACTTTTGTCGGGTTGCAACCAGTGTTTTTTTGTTTAAAGTACTAATAAAAATGCCTTCGGTTTCTTGAGGCTCAATCAGGTAATTTCCTAATTCATCGATCACTTGAGAATGCCCTGGATAATTATGTTTATTTGGGTCTTCGCCAATTCTATTTACTCCAATGGTATAACTCATGTTTTCAATAGCGCGGGCTTTTAATAGGGCGTCCCAAGCATTAATTCTTGGTTTTGGCCAATTGGCAACGTATATCAAAACATCATAGTCTTCGGTATTTCTTGCAAAAACTGGAAAACGTAAATCGTAGCAAATGAGCGGACAAATTTTAAATCCTTTGTAATCAATCAGCATTTTTTGGAATCCTGAAGTGTAGGCTTTATCCTCTCCGGCTAACATAAACAAGTGTTTTTTATCGTAGTTTTTAATTTCTCCTGATGGAAAAACAAACACCAACCGATTATAGAAATTCCCATTTTCTTCAATTACCAAACTTCCGGTGATTGCCGAATTTTTGGCTTTCGCCAATGCTTGTAACCACAAAATGGTTTCGCCTTGCATGACTTCAGCAACGGATTTTGGATTCATAGTAAACCCAGAAGTGAACATTTCTGGAAGGACAATCAAATCGATAGTTTCAGTAATAGAATTGATTTTTTCATCGAAATAATTCCGATTTTGCTTTGGGTTTTCCCAAAATAATGGTGCTTGGATTAATGCGATTTTCATGGTTGCTTTACTTAATCGTTATTTCATCAATAAAAATAAAGGCATCGCCACCTGCACCAAGATGCCAATCGGGAAGTTTGCCAAAATTATAAGCTTTCACTTTAACATATTTTGCTTTTAATTCTTGAGGCAATTGGTATTCGAAATTCTCAATTTTATTTACTGAGTATTTTGGACTGATTGAATTATTTACACTTCCTACCAAGGTAAAATTCACATTGTCGTTCGACACATAATAGTCGACTTTCGTTGGCATTAAAATCCACGAACCCGAATCTTGTAGAAAAGTAGCGCTGAAATTGGAAACGTTTTTCTCGGTTTTCAAATCGATTATGGCTTCAAAATCCTGACTTTGATATCCTTGCCACTCGCCTTTTCGCCAATTTTCAGTTCCGTTAATTCCGTCTATAATTCCTTCATCACCACCGGCAGTATATTGCGGATTGTATTTCGATTTTAACTCGATGGTGTAATTGGTTGGTTTTTTGTAGAATTTAGCGGAAATAATTGCGCTATTTTCATTTTCATTCTGAGATTTGGCTAAAATCTCCGTATTCGAATCTATAATTATTTGGCCTCTATATGCTTCCCAAATTTTAGCCGATTTGGATTCATTATTCTTTTCAATATAATAATATAATTTATCTGTTGGATTTTGTGAAACAATGTCAATCGACATTTTATCTTTAAACGCTTTGCTTTCCGCTTGGATTAGTGGAACTGGAATTATTTCATCATAAGAATAACCTACAGCAATATCTTTGTGATTACTATTTATACCAAAATTTTCCATTGCTTTAACAGGTGTTTTTTTGGAAATTTCTTTGGTTGTTTTATCTTCAAAATTAACTTTGATAGAATCAAAACTAGATTGCGTTACTCTCCATTGGGGTATTCCAGGCGTAACGGCATAAATCCCCATTGAACTCAACACATACCAAGCGCTCATTTGTCCGCAGTCTTCATTTCCAATTAATCCGTCTGGGGCATTTTTGTAGAAATTTTCTAAAATATAATGCACTTTTTCTGTCGTTTTTTCTGGCTTCCCAACATAATTGTACAAATACGCCATGTGGTGACTCGGCTCATTTCCATGAGCATACTGACCAATTAATCCCGTAACATCGGCTTGCTCACGACCTGTTGTTTTACTTTCGCTGTTGAACATCTCGTCGAGTTTGGCTTCAAACTTATATTTTCCGCCATATGCTTCAATCATGCCAGGAATATCTTGAGGTACGAAAAACGAATATTGCCACGAGTTGCCTTCGGTAAAATTATTATTGATTTCCCTTGGATCAAAAGGCTTGTTCCAACCGCCGTTTTTCTTTGGGCGCATGAAACCGGCATTCCAATCGAAGACATTTTTCCAACTCTGGGAGCGTTTCATAAAATAATTGTAGTCTTCTTTTTTATTCAAAATTTCTGCCATTTGTGCAATACACCAATCATCGTAAGCATATTCCAATGTTTTGGAAACGCTTTCGTGTTCGTCGTCCATCGAAATAAATCCCTGTTTTTTATACGCGTCCAAACCTAAATGATCGAGCATGGCCGAATGTTTAGCGGCTTCAAAACACTTTTCGTAATCGAACCCTTTAATTCCTTTTGCCATCGCATCGGCCATAACCGACACGGAATGATAGCCAATCATACAATCGGTTTCATTGGAAGCCAATTCCCAAACGGGCAATCTACCACCTTGCTCGTATTGCATTAAAAACGTATTAATAAAATCGGCAGTTCGTTTTTTGTCAATCAATGTGTATAGTGGATGTGCGGCTCGAAAGGTATCCCAAAGTGAGAATACAGAATAGTAATCAAATCCTTCGGCAACATGGATTTTGTTGTCTCTGCCGCGGTATTTTTTATCTAAATCTTGTGAAATATTCGGTTGCATCATGGTGTGGTATAAAGCCGTGTAGAAAACCGTTTTTTTATCATTATTGTCTGATGTAATTTGGATTTTCGATAATTCTGAATTCCATTTTTGCTCCGCTTCCTTTTTTACTTTTTCAAAATCCCATCCTATAATTTCGGAACTGTTTAGTTTTGCTCCTTCAAATCCAGTTGGAGATAACGACACTTTCACGAAAATTTTTTCGCCTTTTTTGACTTGTTTGGAAAAACTCAAAGCAACTTCATTTCCTTTATATAATCCTTCTGATTTTGAGTTTTCTCCTTTTGATAAGGTCACTTCCAATGGCACGCTGAATTCAATTCGGGCATACACATATTGATCTTTTGCCCAGGCTTCGCTTCTTCTGAGAATTTCAATGGTTTTACTATCAATTACTCGAACATTTCCTTCTATTAATTTATCACGGTGATTTAAATCGAGAACAATATTGGCTTGACCGGCAGTATTAAAAGTATATTCGTGAAAGCCAATGCGAGTTGAAGCTGTTAAACGAACATCGATATTGTGTTTGTCTAATTTCACAGTATAAAATCCGGCGCTTGCTTTTTCATTTTGATGAGAAAATTTTGAAGAATAGTCTTTATAATCTAATGAAGATTTGCCCATGGTGGGCATTATCATAATGTCTCCATAATCAGAAACACCCGTTCCGTTTAAATGCGTGTGGGAGAACCCGTAAATTACATTATCCGAATAATGGTAACCGGAACAACCGTCCCAACTGCCATCAATTCGGGTATCGGGAGACAATTGCACCATTCCAAAGGGAAGCGTGGCACCGGGAAACGTGTGGCCGTGACCGCCAGTTCCTATAAAAGGGTTTACATATTGACTTGGATTTTGCCCTAAGGCAAACGAATAAATTAATAGAATTAAAAAAGAAAAAGATGCTTTCATTTAAAATGATTTTACATCAAATATAGAAAAATAAAGTAAGAGTTGGAATAGCCATATTATTGTAATGTCAAGTTTTGCAAACTATGTGCAAACTATTTGAACAAAAAAGACCCCACATTGCTGTGAAGTCTTTTGATTTTCGTGGTCCCACTTGGAATCGAACCAAGCACCTACTGATTATGAGTCAGTTGCTCTAACCGAATGAGCTATAGGACCTTTAACGAGGTGCAATATTACTACTATTTTTGATTCTCTGCAAATCTTTTTGAAAGGGATTCAGGTTTACTTTCCGAATAAATTCAAACCTTCAATCCATTTACTTCATTTCCTGACAAAGCTCAATCAAAACGCCATTGGTGGTTTTTGGATGAAGAAAAGCAACTAATTTATTGTCGGCGCCTTTCTTAGGAACTTCATTTAAAACTACAAAACCTTCTGCTTTTAATCGCGCTATTTCTGAAACGATATCTTCCACATCAAAAGCGATGTGGTGAATTCCCTCGCCCTTTTTCTCAAGGAATTTAGCAATTGGACTCTCCGGGTTTGTAGCTTCCAGCAATTCAATTTTGTTAGGCCCATTCATAAAAAAGGAAGTTTTAACGCCTTCACTTTCTACCAATTCCAATTTATAGGCTGGGGCGCCAAAGAGTTTTTCGAATACTAAATTCGAAACTTCAAGGCTGTTTACCGCAATTCCAATATGTTCAATTTTTCTCATTATAAATGCAATTTTATCGAACAAAGATAAAAAACTTTATCGCTTTGCACCTTTGAAACGCTAGAACTCAAAAAAATTGTATTTTTGCACTATGGAAACAAATAGACAGAAAAAAATAGGTGGCGTAATCCAAAACGATTTGGTGGACATTTTACAAGGTGAAATTCGTAAAAATGGAATTTCTAACTTGATTATTTCCGTGTCAAAAGTGGTCGTGACTTCTGATTTATCGGTTGCAACCGTTCATTTAAGCATTTTCCCACAAGAAAAAGCCGCAGAAACATTGGCCGCAATAAAATCCAATACCAAATTAATAAAACACGATTTGTCTCAACGCGTGCGACTACAATTGAGAAAAGTGCCTAATTTAACTTTCTTCATTGACGATTCCCTAGACTATATCGAAAAGATTGATAACGCCTTGGCGGCAAAAGAAAATCCAATCGAAAACCGCGATCTTTTAGAAAAACGAAGAGCAACCTAAATTGAACTTCCCTTATTACATAGCCAAGCGCTACCTGAAAAGTGCCAATAAAAATAATGCAATCAACATTATTAATGGCATTGCTTCGCTTGGAATTATTGTTAGCTCAATGGTTTTATTTGTAGTATTATCGATTTTTAGCGGGTTGGTGAATTTCAGTTTGTCGTTCAGTAATGACTTTGACCCCGATTTAAAAATTAATAGCACTTTAGGAAAATCCTACACCATTTCACCAACTCAAGAGCAAAAAATTAATGCCATTGATGGGGTGGCATCTTTCAGTAAAATAGTTGAGGAACGAGCACTTTTTATGTTTGATGGCAAAGAGCAATTTTCTTATTTGAAAGGTGTTGATTCTACGTTTACCAAAGTGAGCAACGTTCAAAAAAGCTTATTCAACGGACAATGGCTAAGCCCAAACACTTCGCAAGTAGTTGTGGGATATGGAATTTCCCAAAAGTTATCGCTTGGAATTTTCGATTTCAATAATCCGTTTGAGGTATTTGCACCAAAACCAGGAAAAGGAACTATAGAAAACCCTGACGATGCGTTTGTAAAAATCGGTTTAAACCCTGTTGGAATTTATGCCGTAAGCGAAGATTTAGATTCTAAATATGTCTTTGCAGATATTGATGTGGCACGAGAATTACTTGGTTTTCAACCCACCCAAATTACAACATTGGAATTAAAATTAAAACCCAATGCCGACGAAAATAAAGTAAAAGAGCAGCTACAAAATATCTTCAACAATAAAATTACGATTAAAAACAGAGCGCAACTCAATGACGCTTTGTACAAAATGCTTAATACCGAAAATACTGCGATTTACTTGCTGTTTACCCTTGTGATTATTCTTACGTTATTTACACTTGCGGGAGCCATTATCATGATGATTTTAGACAAACGCGGGAATTTAAAAACGCTCTATAATTTAGGAACAGAGGTGAAAGATTTGAGAAAAATATTCCTACTCCAAGGGACATTACTCAGTATTTTGGGTGGCCTTTTTGGACTATCAATTGGGGTGGTGTTGGTGTTAATCCAACAGCAATTTGAAGTAATTATGATCACGCCTTCACTAGCCTATCCAGTGGATTTTCTGTTTAAAAATGTGGTAATAGTTTTAGGAACTATCATCTCGTTAGGCTTTATCGCTTCGTTGATTGCGAGTAGTCGCGTGAGTAAGAAATTATTGGAATAGTTTAAAATTGATATTCCGCATAAACGTCCTCAATTTCATTTAAAGCGGCAAATAACTCTTCAGGTGTGCTTAGCGTTACTAATTTTTGGCGGTGTTCTTTAAACGATTGAATTCCTTTAAAATAATTCGCATAATGCGGTCTAGTTTCTACAATTCCGAGTCGTTCGCCTTTCCAATCCATTGCCCAAGTGAGGTGATTTCGGACTGCTTCCACTCGGTTAACGACAGTTGGTTTAGCCAAATGTTCTCCTGTTAATAAATAGTGTTTTATCTCATTAAAAATCCATGGGTAACCTATGGCAGCACGTCCAATCATAATTCCGTCCACCCCATATTCATTTTTAAATTTTAGTGCTTTTTCAGGAGAGTCGATATCGCCGTTTCCGAATATCGGCATGGTAATTCTAGGGTTGTTTTTCACTCTAGCAATGTGCGACCAGTCGGAATGACCTTTGTACATTTGGGCGCGTGTTCGGGCATGTATGCTTAAGGCTGCCACGCCAATATCTTGTAAGCGTTCCGCAACCTCATCAATATTTATGGAAGAATCGTCCCAGCCCAAACGCGTTTTTACGGTTACTGGCAAATCGGTACTTTTGATTACGGCTTTAGTCAATCGAATCATCAAATCGACATCTTTCAGTACTCCAGCTCCGGCGCCTTTGCAAACGACTTTTTTTACGGGACAACCGAAATTAATATCGATAATGTCAGGGTTTACGGTGCTAACAATTTTTGAAGAAAGTGCCATAGCTTCTTCATCACCTCCAAAAATTTGAATTCCAACAGGGCGTTCATAATCGAAAATATCCAATTTCATGCGGCTTTTAATGGCGTCGCGAATCAATCCTTCCGAAGAAATGAATTCAGAATACATTAAATCGGCTCCGTGTTGCTTGCACAATCTACGAAATGGCGGATCGCTAACGTCTTCCATTGGCGCGAGAAGTAACGGGAAATCAGGTAATATTATGTTGCCTATTTTTGGCATAATTCAAATATTTTTGCAAAGATAGCGGTTTTAAGAGAATAGAAAATAGAATATATTATAAAGACCAATTTCAACTATTTGAAAGTGCTGAATTTAAACTATATTTGCAAATTAATTGCGTGAGGGATAGCAGCGTCATCCTTTTGTGGAGCGTAGCGAAAAAAAGATAAAGCGAATAGCCCGACCCGGAGTTTTTACGGAGGGTCACGCCCAGAAATAAATTGGGTAAACCAAATAAAATTGACACAAACAAAGCATGAAACACATACGGAATTTTTGCATTATTGCACACATCGACCACGGGAAAAGTACGCTTGCTGATCGACTATTGGGGGCTACGCAAACGGTTAGTGCTCGAGAGGAGAAAGCGCAATTACTGGATAATATGGACTTGGAGCGCGAGCGCGGAATTACCATTAAAAGTCACGCGATTCAAATGGAGTACAAATATAAAGGCGAAGATTATATTTTGAATTTGATTGATACTCCTGGCCACGTTGATTTTTCCTATGAAGTTTCTCGATCTATTGCGGCTTGTGAAGGCGCGCTTTTGATTGTTGATGCGGCACAAAGTATTCAAGCACAAACGATATCCAATTTGTATTTAGCGCTAGAAAACGACTTAGAGATTATTCCTGTTTTGAACAAAGTAGATTTACCAAGCGCTAATCCTGAAGAGGTTAGTGATGATATTGTAGATTTATTAGGTTGTAAAATAGACGAAATTATTCACGCTTCAGGTAAAACGGGGTTGGGTGTGGAGAATATTTTAGCAGCCATTATTGAAAGAATTCCTCCTCCAAAAGGAGATCCTGAAGAGCCGTTACAAGCATTGATTTTTGACTCTCACTACAATCC
Organism: Flavobacteriaceae bacterium; assembly: GCA_009926065.1. GTDB lineage: Bacteria > Bacteroidota > Bacteroidia > Flavobacteriales > Flavobacteriaceae > Flavobacterium. The sequence continues at coordinate 28,941 of RFPP01000005.1, read as the reverse complement.
GTTTCGTGGGATTGAGGTTATTTTTCGTGTGAAAAACGGACAAATTAAAAAAGGTCAGAAAATAAAATTCATGGCTACTGGAAACGAGTATTTTGCCGATGAAATTGGAACTTTGAAATTAAATCAAGTCCCAAAACAAGTAATTTCCGCTGGTGATGTGGGTTATTTAATTTCGGGAATAAAAGAGGCAAAAGAGGTAAAAGTAGGTGATACTTTAACTGATGCGAAAACGCCAACTACCAATATGATTACAGGATTTGAAGATGTAAAACCGATGGTTTTTGCTGGAATTTATCCTGTAGATACGGAAGATTTTGAAGAATTGCGAAACTCCATGGAAAAGTTACAATTGAACGATGCTTCGTTGGTTTTTGCTGCTGAAAGTTCTGCTGCCTTAGGATTTGGTTTTCGTTGCGGATTCTTAGGAATGTTGCACATGGAAATTATTCAAGAACGCTTGGAACGGGAATTTGACATGACTGTAATTACTACGGTTCCTAACGTTTCTTACTTGGCTTACACCAAAAAAGAACCAGAAACCCCAATTGTAGTTAACAATCCATCGGACTTGCCAGAACCTTCAAAATTAGATCGTGTTGAAGAGCCATATATCAAGGCTACAATAATAACCAAAGCTGATTTTGTGGGTAATGTGATGAGTTTATGTATTGAAAAAAGAGGGGTTATTACCAATCAAACGTACTTGACTACGGAACGAGTAGAATTGAATTTTGATATGCCGTTAGCAGAAATAGTATTTGATTTCTACGATCGATTGAAAACTATTTCTAAAGGTTATGCTTCTTTTGATTATTCACCTATTGGTATGCGAGCTTCAAAATTAGTTAAACTAGATGTGTTGTTAAACGCACAATCTGTAGATGCTCTTTCGGCCTTAATTCATGAAAGCAACTCGTACAACATTGGTAAAAAAATGTGTGAAAAATTACGTGAATTGATCCCAAGACAGCAGTTTGATATTCCAATTCAAGCGGCAATAGGTGCTAAAATTATTGCTCGTGAAACGATTAAAGCTTTACGTAAAGACGTTACTGCCAAGTGTTATGGAGGTGATATTTCCCGTAAACGTAAATTGTTGGAAAAACAGAAAAAAGGTAAAAAACGCATGCGATTGGTTGGAAATGTTGAGATTCCTCAAGAAGCGTTTATGGCGGTTTTGAAGTTGAATGACTAGTGTAAATGGCTTTGATCCATACAATGATATAATGAAACCTGATAATAAAAATTGTCAGGTTTTTTTATTTTTTAAAAATAAAATAAAGATGATTTACGTTAAATATTAATTTGTAACTTTAACTCAATAAAATAACGCCATGAAAAATAAGTATTTCATATTGTTTATTCTTATTACATTGAAATCATTTTCTCAAGGTATTATTGTGGATACTACCTCCCTTTCAATTCCACAACTGATTCGAACTGTTTTAATGCCCAACTCCTGTTCCAACGAAACTAATTTTGTTTTTTCTTCCCGACAAGGTATAGGAAAATTCACTAATACAAATCCAATATTCCCATTTCCTAACGGGATTATTATTCGAAATGGAGTTGCAAAATATACTGAAGGTCCCTATACTGGACTCAATTTGAGCAGTCAATTGAACAACTCCGGAGATCCCAATTTACAGGTTATTAGTAATAGTAGTTTACAAACTGGAGCCATAACTGATGTGGGTTTTATTCAGTTTGATTTTACCCCAATATCGAGTAGTTTTAGCTTTGACTTTGTTTTTGCTTCCAATGAATATGGTCAATACCAATGTGGATTTAGCGATGTATTTGCATTTATTTTAACTGACTTAACTACAAATATTCAAACTAATTTAGCTGTAATTCCAAGTACAACAACTCCAGTTTCTGTAAAAAACATCCGAGATTCTGCTTATAATAGTTCGTGTACTTCAAATAATCCGAGTTTGTTTGCCCGCTATAATGTTGCCAATCCCTTAGCCTCAGCAATAAATATGAAAGGGGAAACAGTATTGTTAAACGCTTCATCGCCAGTGATACCAAATAGAACCTATAGAATAAAATTAGCCATAGGAGATTATTTTGACGGTAGTTATGATTCGGCGGTATTCATTAAAGGCGGAAGCTTTACAACCTATACCGACTTAGGTCCTGATTTAGCTATTTGCCAAGGAGAAAATGTAGTTTTAACAAGTGGTATAAACCCGCCTTATACTGTTTCGTGGACGCTTAATGGTAATGTTATTCCCGGTCAAAATGGAACCACGCTAACAGTAAATCAGCCTGGAACCTACGGAGTTATTGGTACGCTGCCAAATTCAGGCTGCCAAATTACCGATGAAGTAATTATTTCAAATCTCACTTTGAGATCTTTTAATAATTTATCTGTTTGTAATTCTGGAGCAGCAACTTATCAATATGATTTATCGCAAAACAATATTTCTACATTGGGGTTGAACCCAGCGGAATATTCCATTTTGTACTTTGATTCTTTGGCTGCAGCCAATGCTAATTCGCCTCAAATTCCAGCCAATCAAATCACCTCTTATACAAGTGCCGGCGGACAAACGATCTATGTGAAAGTGATGCATTTGACCAACGGAAATTATATTTGTAGCAACCTATTAAGTTTTGATTTATTAGTAAATGCTCCATTTAGCGCATTATCTCCCAACAATATTCCGCTTTGCGCAGATGCAAATGGAAGTACAACAATCGATTTAACAGGGCAAAACAATCTAATATTAAACGGTCAGCTTAGCGCAGATTATACCATTAGTTACTTTAGTTCACAAGCAGATGCACAAAACAATATCAATCCAATACCCACTCCTACTGCCTTTATTACTACTTTAGCTCAATCTCCGCAAACGGTTTGGGTGAGAATGAATTCTGTTATAAATCCAAGGTGTTTTGATGTAACTAGTTTCACAATTACTGTATTTCCTAAACCTTTAGTTGATTCAATCCCAAGTGTAATTGAATGTCATAGCTATTTTTTACCTGTAATTACCAATGGTAATTATTACACTGGCTCAAATGGAACAGGAACTATGCTTCACGCTGGTGATGAAATTCTTGTTCCAGGAACTTATTATATTTTTAGTGGGCCAACAGCACAGGGATGTATAAACGAAAGCTCCTTCACAATAACTCTTGTAGACCAGCTTGTATTCCCTTTAAGTGGATGTGGAGTGTATATAATTCCCTCTCCTGTAATTGGTAATTTTTACACTGGCCCTGGAGGAACTGGAACACAATTAGCCGGGGGTTCTTCAATAAATAGTAATCAAACTATATACTATTATGCCGTTATAAATAGTGTTGTATGTAGAGACGAAGCATTTAATATATCCGTTTTCCCTTTACCCGCAGTTGATACTTTGCAAAATGTAATCACTTGTAATAGTTATGCTTTACCAACAATTGTAAACGGAGGTTTTTATACCATGTCTGGAGGACAAGGAGCAAACTTAGTTATTGGTAGTCCAATTAATTCTTCTCAAACTGTTTATATTTACTCCAATGATGGACGATGTTCAAATGAAACTTCCTTTTCAGTTACTATTATTGATACTTCTATATTTACAACTGTTATTAGCTGTGGTAGCTTTTCTTTACCGGCAATTACCATTGGAAATTATTATACTCAACCAATGGGTGCTGGAACTATAATTCCCGCTGGAACAAGTATTACCTCTTCACAAGTAGTTTATTATTATGCACCAACAACTACCACTCCAAATTGTACTGATTTATTAAATTACAATATTACTATTCTTCCGTTGCCTATAGTCGATGCTCCTGCAAATCGTTTAGAATGTGAAAGTTACGTTTTACCTGCATTAACAAATGGAAATTATTTTAGTTCTTCAGGAGGCGTAGGCCCTTTAAATGCAGGCGATGTAATTTCTTCAAATCAAACCCTATTTGTATATGGAGTTTCGAATCTTGGTTGTACACTAGAAAATTCATTTACCATTACAATTCGACAAAAACCAGTCGTTGATATTTTAACGGATGTATTTGCTTGTTCTGATTTTACACTTCCTCCTCTAACAAACGGAAATTATTATACTGCTCCAAATGGGCCAAATGGAACTGGAAGTTTAATTCCTTTTGGAACAATAATAAATACAAGTCAAAGAATTTATATTTATAATGCTTGGCCCGATTTCCCTTCCTGCAGCAATGAAAGTTACTTCAATTTTGATTACAGTGCAATTGATGTAGGAACTTATTCGGATGTGAATGCGTGTGATCGATATACACTTCCCCCACTTTCTATTACTGGGGCAGGATACTATTCACAGCCCAATGGGGTAAATCCATTAGCAGTGGGAACAGTAATTACTTCATCCCAAAGAGTTTACGTATATAAAAAAGTTGGAACCCGATTAACTTGCTCTGATGAAGCCGATTTTATGGTAAATATTTCTAATACTCCTTTTTTACCAAATTTTGCAAATGTTTCAGGTTGTGGAAATTATATTTTAGGAGCATTACCTCCCGGAGCAAATTATTTTTCTGGTCCAAATGGAACTGGTACATCTTATACTATTGGACAGAGTATTACTAATACCCAACAAATTTATGTTTACTCTGAGTCACCTACTAATTCATCTTGTTATAATCAACAAAATTTTACCATTTCAATCTTTCCATTTAAAAATCTTCTTATTAATGGCGGAGCTATTTGTGTTGACAATGTTACTGGAGCACTAATTCAATCTTGTTTATTAACCTCTGGGTTAAACCCAATAAATTATACCGTAAACTGGTATTTAAATGGGGTTTTAATGGGAACTGGGCCCAATTATAATGCTGTTCAAGAAGGAACTTATGATGTTATTATCTTAAAAAATACTCCAATAATTGGTCCAGATTGTGGCTATAATCCTACCACAGTAACAGTTTTAAAATCAAGCGCTCCTATTGCAAATTTAATCGTTTCAGGTGTTTTTGACGATATTATCAATATTACGGTGAATGTTACCGGAGGATATGGAAATTATGAATTTCAACTCGATAATGGTTCTTTCCAATCAGATCCTAACTTTTACGATGTTCCTTCGGGTATGCATACAATAAATATCAAAGATACTAAGGGAAATTGCAGTAGGATTTCATTGATTGCTCACATCATCAAATATCCAAATTATTTTACGCCAAATGGTGATAGCTACCATGATACTTGGAACATTTCCGACTTATCTTTTCAGTCTGATGCTTATATTTACATTTACGATCGCTATGGTAAATTCATAAAAGAATTAAAAACAAATGGCCCTGGTTGGGATGGAAATTTGAATGGAAATCCTTTGCCATCAAGTGATTATTGGTTTCAGGTTTTTTATAATTACAATAATTCCCCGCAGGTATTCAAATCGCACTTTAGTTTGAAACGATAACTACAATTTCTTTATCACATAGGTAACTATTCCCCAAATAATCAATTGGTTTTCTTCGGTCACTTTTATAGGAGAATAACTCGGGTTTTCTGGCATTAGGTAAAGGCAATCTTGCTCTACAAGTATTCTTTTTACGGTGAACTCGCCATCGATAAAACAAATAGCAATTTTGTTGTTTTGAGGTTCTAAACTTCGGTCAACAACTAATACATCTTTGTCATTTATTCCAGCATCAATCATGGAATTTCCTTTCACTTTTATATAAAAAGTAGCCAATGGATTTTCGCTTAATTCTTTATTTAAGTCGATACTGGTTTCCATGAAATCGGCTGCTGGAGATGGAAATCCTGCCGAAACACCTTCATTTACAAATGGTATTCTTAAATCACTTTCAAAATCGGGAAGGAAAAAAGTGAGTTTGTTGTTTTTCTTTATTGACATTTTACCTCAAGAATATCGTTAAAATTAGTAGTGTATTTTGGCGACAAATGATTTTGTCGCATATTCCAAGTAAGATTTAAGTTCTGCGATGCTAGCTTGACTTTTTTAGCTCCCATTTTTTTATTCAGAAAATCCATCGACCGCATTAAAGCCAAATGTTTTGGGTTTTCCTCTTCAAATAATTGAAATTGCTTTTGATCTTCGGGGATAAATTCGGTTACAATTACACCTGCTTTTTTAAACTTGACATTTTCATTTCCGTGAAGTAATTTTTTTAATATATCTATTGCAATATTAGAAATAGTTAAAGTAGAATTGGTTGCAAATGGCAAAGTAACCGCCATATTAAAATAGTACTTTGATGTTTTAACGGTATGTCTATCGATAACCAACATCACAATAATAGTGTGGCAACATGAATTTTGGTTCCTCAATTTCTCAGCACAAATAGCCGCAAAAGTAGCCACTCGCTCTCGCAATAAATCGAAATCGGATATTTGTTTTGGGAAGCTTCTTGTAGTCGAAATGCTTTTCTTAGCATTGGGAATAGGTTCTAAATCCAATACTGATTTTCCTTCTAATTCGTATTTCAATCGAAGTCCTACAACGCCAAGCTCTTTTCGAATCCAAGGCTCCTGATGTGGCTGAATGAAATCGAAAGCGGTATTGATATTTCGAAGTTTCGCTTTCTTAGTTGTTCTGTTTCCTATGCCCCAAACGTCTTCAATTTTAGTCCATTTAAGTGCTTTAATTCTTTTTTCGTCAGTATCGATAGTGTACGCGCCAAATGTGCGATCTTGAAATTTTTTGGCAATTTTGTTGGCCACTTTGGCTAAAGATTTTGTGGGTGCAAAACCAACGCAAACGGGAATTCCAACCCACTTTTGAATTCTTTTCTTCATCGCAATTCCATACGAATGATAATCTGGAATTGACATCCCGTCAAAATTAAGAAAAGCTTCGTCGATACTATAAATTTCTAAATTTGGTGAAAACTGAGCTAAAATTTTCATTACACGATTGCTTAAATCACCATATAAAACATAATTTGAAGAAAAAACTTCAATATTTTTTTCTTGTACTAAGTGTTTAATTTGAAATAATGGAACGCCCATTGGGACACCTAAAGCCTTAGCTTCGTTACTTCTAGAAATTACACATCCATCGTTATTGGATAATATAACAATAGGTTTTCCGTTGAGTTTCGGTTGAAAAACACGTTCGCAGGAAGCATAAAAATTATTACAATCAACTAAAGCATACATATTACAAACTTACAGAATAAGTTGGTTTTGTATAACTTCAAAAAAGGGAATTTTTCAAATTGTTAATAAAAAAATCAATGGCAGCCGCAATTGTTTGGTCCGCAATTTTTAGTAGTATTTTTCTTGAAAAAAAATTTCTTTGTCAAATAAACTAATGACAATCCTAAAGCGATAAAAGCGATTATTTCTTGTACCATTTTGAATTATTTTAAAATTTGAAATGCTAGTAACGCAACAATATAAGCCAGTCCACTCATTAAAACGAGCTGTGTTAACGGCCATTTCCAAGTGTTGGTTTCTTTTTTTGTTATGGCAAGAGTACTTACGCATTGCATAGCAAAGGCATAGAAAAGCAATAATGAAATTCCGGTTGCAAAATTAAAGATTTTAGCTCCTGTTTTAGGGTTAATCTCGGCACCCATTTTACTTTTAATTGTATTATCGTTATCAATATCTCCAACACTATAAATTGTGGCTAAAGTTCCAACAAAAACTTCCCTTGCGGCAAATGAACTAATAATGGCAACCCCTATTTTCCAATCGTAACCTAAAGGCGAAATAACAGGTTCTATAGCTTTACCCATTATTCCGATATAGGAATTTTCTAATTTATAAGCCGCTACTTTATCCTTCAATTCTGATTTTGATATAGATATATTTGTATTTTCTGCAGTAATAATGGCCTCGGCATCATTAAATTTTTTACCAGGACCATAGGAAGCTAAAAACCATAAAATAATTGAAATAGCAAGAATTATTTTCCCCGCTCCAAAAATAAATGAACGTGTTTTTTCAATCACATTAATAACAACATTCTTGAGCATTGGTAATTTATAATTTGGCATTTCCACTACAAAAAAAGTTTTACCTTTAATTTTAAGTATTTTGTTTAGAATATAAGCGGAGAAAATCGCCATTCCAAAGCCTAAAAGATAAAGTAACATTAAAGTTAATCCTTGTAAATTAAACACTCCAAAAGCTCTTTTGTCAGGGATAACCAATGCAATAATAATTGCGTAAACTGGTAATCTTGCCGAACAAGTGGTAAATGGCGTAACAAGAATGGTAATCAACCTTTCCTTCCAATTTTCGATGTTTCTGGTGGCCATAATTGCAGGAATAGCACAAGCAGTTCCAGAAATTAATGGAACAACACTTTTACCTGATAGACCAAATTTCCTCATTAATTTATCCATCAAAAATACTACTCGACTCATATAACCACTTTCTTCTAAAACAGAAATAAATAAAAATAAAAAAGCTATTTGCGGAATAAAAATTAAAATCCCTCCAATGCCCGGAATAATTCCTTGAGAAATTAAATTGGTTAAAACCCCCACTGGTAATGATTCACTTGCATACAAACTAAGATCGGCAAAAGTAGAATCTATAAATTCCATAGGGACTTTTGACCATTCAAAAATAGATTGAAAAATGAAAAATAAAATGGCGAAAAAGATGCAATAACCCCAAAATTTGTGAGTTAAAACACGGTCCAGTTTGCTTCGGAAATCTACAGCTATAGTAGAATCAATGGTTTGACCAATCTTAAGAATATCATTGATAAATTGGTATCTTTTTATGGTTTCCTTCTGTTGCAATCGCTTTAAATCGGAATGAGACTTAGTATATGAATTTTGAATTTCATTTCTCTCCAAATTTAAAAAGTTGACATCCTGAGTTATTACAAGCCATAATTTATAAAGTAGTTGATTAGGAAATGTTTTTTGTAGTGTTTCAAAATAGTCAGGATCTATCGTTGAGGCATTTAAACAAGGTTCTACAGAAAGTGACTTGTAATTGATTATTAATTCTTTCAATTCCTTAATTCCAGTTCCATTTCTAGTACTAATTAATGCAATTTTAGTTTTAAATTGTTTTTCTAAATAAGAAATGTCCAATGAAATTCCTTTAAATTTCATTCTATCTGACATATTTATGACTAATATAGTAGGTATTTCAAGATCTTTTATTTGAGTGAAAAGTAATAAATTACGTTTTAAATTTTCTACATCGGCAACCAATAGAGCAACATCGGGATATAATTTATCGTTTTTATTTAATAGCAATTCAATTACCACATTTTCATCAATTGAACTCGCATTTAAACTATATGTTCCAGGTAAATCGAGTATGTTTGCTTTGATTTTAGAGGTTAATTTACAAAAACCTATTTTTTTTTCAACCGTAATACCTGGATAGTTTCCCACCTGCTGGTTTAAACCTGTTAACTCATTAAAAACAGATGTTTTACCTGTATTTGGGTTTCCTATTAATGCTACATTTATATTATTACTGCCCATTTTAGTTGGATTTTAAGATTTCAACCTCAATCTCATTTGCAGTTTCAATTCTAATTGCAAGATGTGAGCCATTAATATTTAAATAAAGTGGATCTCCAAAAGGAGCAATTTGAAGTAGTTCAACCGTATTTCCGGGCAAACAGCCCATTTCCAATAACTTTAATGGAATAGACTCAATATCAAAATCCTTGATAATTGCAGTTTCGCCTTTTTTGAGTGAAGTTATTGTAGTTCGCAAACCTTATTTAGATTGAATTTAGATTACAAAAGTAATTATAAAATAATTCAATCAAATGATAATTATAAGTTTTATAACTTTTTTTAGGGTATAATAACTCCTTTACTATTGTTTACACAAAAAATTGATATCTTCAATCAATCGTTCAATATCCTCTTTTTTAGTTCCGTCATAAAAACCTCTAACCCTTCTTTTTGAGTCTACCAATACAAAATTTTCAGTATGAACCATGTCATATAATTCTTCCGGTTTACCTAATTTTACTGCCAAATAGGACTTTCTCGCCATAGTATAAATTTGCTTTTTATCGCCAGTTACTAAATTCCATTTTCCATCAATCACTCCGTTTTTTTTGGCATATTCCTTTAAAACTGAAATGCTATCTGTTTCAGGAAAAACAGTGTGAGAAAGTAACATCACTTTAGGATTATTAATAAATGCTTTTTGTATTTCTACTAAATTAGTTGTCATTTTTGGACAAATAGAACTGCAAGTGGTAAAGAAAAAATCGGCTACATATATTTTGCCTTCATAGTCTTTTTGGGTAATTATTTTTCCATTTTGATTAGTAAATGAAAAATCGGCAATAGAATGGTATTTACTAATATATTGAATCGTAGAATCTACCAATTCCGGATTTACCATTGACGGATTATAAATTGGTAGCGTTTTCTTTGGTTTTAAAGCCGAATAAAATAACATTAAAATAATTGTGGAAAGGGTAATTATAATAAGCAAAAACCACTTGTATTTTTTGAAAAAAGAAACCATTGTAATTTTTTTTACAAATTTACAAAAGTAAAACAGATAAGAATTTATTTTTATACCATTTGATAGTTTTTTATTTGATTATTATGTTAATATAATATTTTGGGAATTATTTGAAAATAAATTAGCTAAATTTGAATTAAATAAAAACTACTATGAAAAAAATACTACTTATATCAGCCTTTTTATTTACTATTTTAGGATTTTCTCAATTTAATCTTTCTGCTCCTTGGATAGATGAAATAGATGAAAATCGAAACAATAATGAAAAAACACTTGAAGAATTAGTAAATTCATTTAACATTTATTGGTCTTTTCACGATAAAAATAAAAAAGGTAGTGGATACAAGCCTTTTATGCGCTGGGTAGAACATTGGAAAAATGCTACCAATGACCAAGGGTATGTAATTTCGGCTCAAGAACTTTGGACAGCTTGGGAGAAAAAAAACCAAGCAAAATTAAATAATAACAGCTTACTCAGATCGCTTCCTCCTTGTAATTGGACACCTATCGGACCCATTCAAAATGCCTCTCCACAATCTACTCAAGCAAGAGGAAGGGTAAATGTAGTATGTGTGGACCCTTCAAACCCAAATATAATTTACTTTGGTGCTCCCGCTGGTGGAATTTGGAAGTCAACAAATGCTGGTGAAACTTGGACGCCACTATCCGATTATTTGCCTCAAATTGGTGTTTCAGGCATAGCGATTGACCCTAATAATTCAAATATAATTTATATTTCAACAGGAGATAAAGACGCTTCCGATTCTTACTCTGTTGGTGTATTAAAATCCGTTGACGCGGGTATAACTTGGTCAACAACTGGATTAACATTTAATAATTCGTATAAAGGCGCTGGCGATATACTGATTAATCCAACAAACAGTCAAATGTTGTGGTGCGCAACTAGTTCAGGGCTATACAGAACCTTGAATGGTGGAATAAGTTGGACTAACCAATTGTCAGGAAACTTTACTCAAGGATCTTTAAGGATAAAACCAAATGACCCGACGGTAGTTTATGTTAGTTCTCGTAATAAATTTTATAAATCTATTGATTCAGGAGCCACTTTTTTAAATACTGGAGTCACAGGATTGCCTGCAAATTCTGGCAGATTAATTTTTGATGTTACCGCAGCTGATTCAAATATTGTTTATTGTCTTTCAGCTGGAACAAGTCCAAATTATGCATTCCAAGGAATATTTAAGTCTACAGATGCTGGAGTGACATTTGTAAATACCGGATTAACATCAGATATTTTAGAAAACACTCAGGCCTGGTATGATTTAGCTTTTTGTGTATCGCCAACTAATGCTAATGAACTTTACTCGGGTTGTCTTAACATTTGGAAATCTTCAGACGGGGGGGCAACCGCTACTAAAATAAACAGCTGGAGTTCTTACTCCTCAAGTTTTACTCATGCCGACATTCATTTTTTAAAATTCATAAATAATAAATTATATTGTGGAAGTGATGGTGGAATTTATGTTTCGGAAGATGGCGGATTAGTTTTTAACGATATTACTGGACAAGCACAAATTGGTCAGTTCTATAAAATATCAGTTTCAAAACAAACCTCAACAAGAATAACTGGAGGACTTCAAGATAATGGAGGATATTTCTTAAATAATAATCTTTGGCAAAGTTATCATGGAGGTGATGGAATGGATAATGCGATTGACCCATCTAATAACAATAAAGCCTATGGATTTGTTCAAAATGGAATAGCTTTTTATGGAATTACTTCTTTGACTAACCCGGTTCGCAGGTATACCCCGCCACCCACTGTTAATGGCACCGCATTAGAAGGAGAATGGGTAACTCCTTTGAGAGTAAACAGCATTGGGGAAGTTTTTTCAGGATATAATGATTTATATAAATTAACTAATAATGTATGGATATTAAGAAATCCATCTTCTATTGGCGATTCAACGGTTAATATTAATCTAATATCAGTTGATCCAAGTAATAATGATATTATGTATATTTCAAAATTAAACCAAATATACAAAAGTACCGACAGAGGAATTTCTTTTTCTCTATTATATACAGCAACATCAAGAGTTACTTCAATTACGGTACATTCATCAAATAGTGAAATTATTTATATCACCACTTCAGGAACTTCGGGTGATGCTTATATATCAACTGATGGAGGTAATTCATTTTCAGTAATTGCCCCTGGATTACCGGCAATAGGGAAAAACATAATTGTTCATCAAGGGCAAAATTCTTTAAATCCACTTTATGTTGGAACTACACTTGGCGTTTTTTATAAAGACGATTCTATGACAAATTGGGCAAGTTTTGATGATAATTTACCGAATGTATCCGTGACCGATTTAGAAATTAATTTAGTAGATTATAAAATAATTGCGGGAACCTACGGAAGAGGAGCTTGGCAATGTAATATTCCAACTCAAAGTAGTCTTGAAGGGGAAACATTTGAAATGGAAAACTTAGCTGTTTATCCTAACCCAACTAAAGGGATTTTTAATGTATCAATAGGGACAATAACTCCAAAGTCGATTCTAGTATATGATTTAATTGGAAAAGTGATCTATTCTAAATCCGAATTTGAAAATAATCAAAGCACCGTTTTGTTAGATATTTCTGATGTTTCAGCTGGTGTTTATTTTGTTAAATTTGTCTCAGAAAATAAAAGCATAACCAAGAGAATTATAAAAAATTAAACTTTAATCTAAAAATAAACCCCATTTGCCCTAGCATATTTGGGATTTTTATTATTACTTTTTTTAAACAATTATAAAAAAAAACTATATTTTTGAAGTCTAACCCTAATAGTAACTAATTATGAACCTTAATTTTAATAAAACATTATTTTACGTTATTCCAGCACTGATTGTATTATCGGTGAATGCTCAAAATGAGACCCCTCAAAAAAATCCTGGAATAAATGTTTCTTATATGGATAAATCGGTAAAACCAAGTGATGATTTTTTCAAATTTGTGAATGGAACTTGGTTAAAAAACACAGAAATTCCGGCTGACAAAACTCGTTGGGGAAGCTTTGACGAATTACGTCAAAATACCGATAAAGATGCCTTAGCTATTTTGAAAGAGGCTTCAAAAAATCCAAAATACAAATCAAATACCGATCAAGGTAAAGCGATTATTATGTACAAAGCCGCTATGGATACCTTAGCAAGAAACAAACAAGGTATTGCACCACTAGCACCTTATTTAGCTAAAATTAATGCAGTAAAGAACATAAAAGATTTACAAAAATTGATGATGGAAACTGAAGCTCAAGGTGGAGGCGTTGGGTTTTTTGGAATCGGAATTGGTGCCGATGAAAAAAATAGTAATCGAAATGTAGTAAGTGTTGGTCCAGGAAGTTTAGGATTACCTGACAGAGATTACTACGTGTCTGAAGACAAAGATTCTAAAGAAAAACGTGAGAAATATGTTCTTCACGTTGCAAAAATGTTACAATTTTTAAATGAATCTCCTGAACAAGCTAAAGCCAATGCTGAAAAAATTCTAGCATTAGAAATTCAAATGTCTAAACCAAGATTGGACCGTGTGGAGCGTAGAGATAGTAAAAAACAATACAATCCAACTGCAATTGCCGATTTGCAAGAAATGCTTCCTGCTATAGATTGGAATACTTACATCAAAGGAATTGGTATCGCTAAAATTGATACTATTATCGTTTCTCAACCAAGATACATGAGTTCGTTACAAACTTTATTCTCTGAGAATAAAGTAGAAGATTGGAAAGCTTACATGCGTTGGATGTTATTGAGAGGAGCTTCAAGCCAATTGTCTACAACTATTGAAACTGCAAACTGGGAATTTTACGGAAAAACATTAACCGGTGCCTTAAAACAAAGACCTCGACACGAAAAAGCTTTACAAGTTGTAAATGGAACTGTTGGGGAGGCTTTAGGAAAATTATACGTTGAAAAAATGTTTCCAGCTGAAGCCAAAGAAAAAGCGATGAAGATGATAAAAAACGTAATGAGAGCTTACGAAATTAGAATTAATAATTTAACTTGGATGTCGGCTGAAACTAAAGCAAAAGCGGTTGAAAAGTTGAATAAATTGACTATAAAAATAGGTTATCCTGACAAATGGGAAGATTATTCTGCTTTAGTTGTTAAAAGTCCTGAAGACGGAGGAAGCTATTTTCAAAACATAAGAAATATTTCTAAATGGCGTTGGGCGAAAGATTTAGATAAATTAGGTAAGCCCGTTGATAAAACAGAATGGGGAATGTCACCTCAAACGGTAAATGCTTATTATAATCCTTCTTACAACGAAATTGTATTCCCAGCGGCAATCTTACAACCACCATTTTACAATTACCAAGCCGACGAAGCTGTAAATTACGGTGGAATTGGTGGAGTAATCGGACATGAAATTTCTCATGGATTTGATGATCAAGGGGCTACTTATAATGCAGATGGAAATTTAATAGATTGGTGGACAGCTGAAGATTTATCAAAGTTTACCGATTTAGGTGGAGCACTTGCTGATCAATATTCTGCTTTAGAACCATTACCTGGAATTCATGTGGATGGTAAATTTACTCTAGGTGAAAATATTGGTGATTTAGGTGGCGTAAATGCTGCCTACGATGGATTAAAATTGTATTTAAAAGAAAATGGAAATCCAGGTTTAATAGATGGCTATACTCCTGAACAACGATTTTTTATCTCATGGTCCACCATATGGCGATCTAAAATGAGAGACGAAGCCTTGAAAAATCAAGTGAAAACAGATCCGCATTCTCCAGGAATGTATCGTGCTTATGTGCCTATTCAAAACGTAGATGCTTTCTACTCTGCATTTGACATTAAAGAAGGTGACGGAATGTTTTTAGCTCCTGAAAAACGTGTTAAAATTTGGTAATAACCAATTTATATAAATTTAAAAATCCCATTTTGTATTTCAAAATGGGATTTTTTTTAAGCGTTTTTAGACTTTTGAAAAGATTTATTAACCAAATAGAGTCCGAATAAAGTGATTATTCCGCCAATAGCAATTGCTAATGATAATGGTTCGCCAAAAATATAGGCCCCTAAAAGAACTGCAATTATTGGATTAATATAAGCGTAAATACTATTGATTTCAGCAGGTAAACGTTGCAAAGCATAAATATAGGCTATGAAGGTTAATACCGAACCAAAAATCACTAAATAACCAATTGAAACCCAAGAAATAAATGGGATAGTAGATAAACTCACCGCCGATCCTGTAGCGCCCAAATAGGCAAAAAGAAAAATGCTTGAAATGAACATTTGGATTCCCAAACTAAAATAAGGGTTAAAACTAGCCGCTTTTTTCTTAGTATATAAGGTGGCAAAAGCCCAAGTTAAAGTAGAAATTATGGATATTATTATGCCAAATCGGAAATCAAAAATCAAGAAATCACTCAAATGTTCGTAGAAAATTACACACACACCCGAAAATCCAATAATCAATCCTACAATTGCGAGTTTTACTAATTTTTCTCCTCGAAACAAACTAATAATTACAACCCAAAGCGGAACCAAAGCGCCAATAATTGCTCCCAAACCACTACTGATATATTTTACTCCCCAAGTACTTAAACCGTTGCTTAATACAAAATTCAAAATACTCAAAATGATAATGGTTTTCCATTGTTTGCCTTTTGGCCAAGTCGTTTTTTTATATAAAAAAAAAGATAAATATAATGTCGCCCCTAAGAATTGGCGGATAGCTGCAAGTTGTAACGCTGGCATGTGCTTCACCCCTTCTTTTGATGCAATCCAAGTAGTTCCCCAAAAAAAACTCACCCAACAAAGCGCCAAAATTGGCAATCCTATAGAGGTGATTTTCGAATGAATTTTAGATTTTAATTTTTGTATCAATTATAAACTTCCTTTTTTGAATTGGTATTTCAAATCATTCTCCAATTTATCAGATAAAATGGTTTTCCCAATTGATGGTTTTGAATGCGTAAAGATAAGAGGTCCCAAATTATTTTCTTTTGCTTTTTGAGAATAATACTCTTCACGACTGGGATGAAAAGGAGCAACTGCATTGAACGTTTCTTGCCAAGAATTACTTTCAATGATTTTTATAATAATTCCAATGCAATCTTCTTGATGAATCAAATTTATTGGCGCATCAGGATTTTCAATATTGCTTCTCCCAGCTAAAAAATAAATAGGATGACGGTCTTCGCCAATAAGCCCGCCAAAACGTAAAATAGTAGTTTCAAAATGAGAATTTTCTTGCAATAGTTTCTCACATTTAAACAATTGCTTGCCACTTTCTGTATCTGGATTTGGAATGGTTTCTTCAGTTACAACTTTGTCTTCATCAGAATAAACAGAAGTAGAACTCACAAAAAGCACTTTTTTAATTCCCGATTTTTCAATAAAAGGGATTAAATTTTTAATTTTTTCTACAAAATTTTCAGTAGAATTCCCTCTTAATTTAGGCGGAATATTAATTATTAGAAATTGGCTCTCTAACAAGAATTGATCTACATTCCCATTGATGCCTTTTTCTCCTATTTCGATTAAAAAAGGAGTTATTCCATCGTTTTCAAGTGCGGTTAATTTATCAGTTGAAGTCGTCGAACCCTTGACCGAAAATCCATTTTCTATTAAGGCTTTCGCCAAAGGCAATCCTAACCAACCACAACCAAGAATGCTAATTTTTGTCATTATTGAATGCCTTTTAAAGTATCAATACTAACTGTCAAACTATCTTTCGGAGTAAAATTCCTGGATTTAAAATTATCTGATTTTGGAACCCTAGGGGATGGAATAATCTTCTTTTGAATCACAACCGCATCGTTCAAAACAAATGGCGTTGGCATCATCCAAGGCAATCTTTTAGTAATTCTGAATTTTGGATTACTCATTAAATCAAACGAACTTTCCATTAAATCCATTTCAAAAACCGCATTAACAGGAATAGAAAATTGCAATTCCAACGGCTCATTGTCTACAACATAATAGCTAACTAATTTCTTCCCTCTTCGTTTATAAATACTTCCTTTTTGGTCTAATGCCGAAGCTCCATTTGCCTTTAAATTATAGAACGTCATGTTTTCATTTGCAAAAACATCATAACGATTTACTGGTCGATTGGGAGTAATTTTTATCTTATAATAATGTTGAGACCCCGCAATACTATCCCGTAAAAACGAAATTGTAGGTACGCTTATTTCTTTTAAATCGGCTTCAGCTGAATAAGTAAATCCCGAATTGTATTTGCTAAATAATGGATTCTTGTTTAGCTCTGCTGCGTCTTTTGGGTTTTCTCCCAAGTACATTTTCGTCCAAGAGTCTAAATTTAAATCATAGGTAGTCCAAACCGCTTTTTTCGTATCGGCATTATAAACATAAAGCAAACTGTTTGGTTTTGCAGTTCCAACAGCATAATCAGAATTGAAACTTGCCTTAATGAAAAACCCAATTGATATTAAAAACAACACCAACGCCCAAAAACCTTTTCTAGGAAACGATCCAAAAATTGGTAACAACAAACCAAAAACCAAAACAGTTAACACTGCACTTCCAGCCACTATTTTTAATCCCAATCCTATTGGAAACATTATAATAAATGGAACTATGATAATTAAAGACGGAATACTCAAAATTAAATTCAGTATCGGATTTGTTTTTTGGGTGGTGACAAAATAAGCCAACATAAACAAACTGAAAAATAATGGAATAATTAAAAATCCAGCTCCAGGCAAATAAAAAGCAATCGCAATATTGATTAAAATCCAAATAAATAATGGTGCTACAGAATAATTTTCGGTTTTATTTTCCGAATTGGAATTGGAATAAAACAATAACGAAATCGCCAAACTCAAAAACACAAACGCGCCTATATAATCGTGACCGTTATAAGTAAAACCATGAAGAATATCATTGTATTGTGGGTAAATCTTTAGCAACAATTTCCAACCAAAATAAGTGGTTATTCCCGAAACGAGTAACGCCCCAAGGAAAATTAAAAAGCCTTTACCCATTTCTGAAAAAGCCAAAACTCGTTTGCCAAGGCCTATAAATACTAAAAATAAAAATAGAAAAACAGCAATCAAAACCATTGGTAAAACCCAAGAAAAAGGATAACTCACCAATTTAAATGGCGTATTAAAATAAACATAATCGTCCCCCGACTGAAGAGAAGTCAGGTCGGAATTGGAGAAATAATTCAACAACGGAACCAAATAAGTCCCTTGGTGCTCCATAGTTTTCGGACTCAAATGATTGTAATTATCTTGAGCCGTATGGTAATTAAAATGGTTGTCGATAAACGCAAAATTAAATCCCTGAATTTTCCCTTGCTCTCTAAAAACAGTCAAATCAGTATCGTTGGGCAACATTTTATAAATGCTGTACATCAAGGAATTTGAAACCGGATAACTTGGGTTGGCGGCCGTAAATTCCTTCACCATATTAGCATTTCCTTTGTTTACTTCCATCAACATATAGCTTGGCCCAGCACTTCCTCGGGCTTCAAAATTCAAAACCAAACCCACTTCTTTTGCCCAATTGCTTTGGGTTACAAAAAGTGCCGCTCCGTTCAAACCCAGTTCTTCTGCATCTGAAAACAAAATGATAATATCGTTTTTATGTGGTGTTTTATTTGCCAAAAAAGCACGCACACCCTCCAAAATAGTTGCAATTCCCGATGCGTCATCACTTGCCCCATGCGAATACGAATGTGGCGCACTGTCATAATGCGACAATAATAACAAGGCTTTCGAACTATCAGATCCTTTAATTCTCGCTAATATATTTTTAGATTTCGTCAAGTTTCCCCAATCAGAAAACGTAGTTCCCTCCTGAATTTGGGTTTCCAAACCCAAATTTTGTAATTCATTTACCAAATATTCCTCCACCATTTTATGATTCTCAGAACCAACAAAATGCGGATTTTGCGAAATAACTTTCACTTTTTCAAGTGCCCTTTTTGTGGAATATTCCGAGAGCAATGCATCATCCGTTGAAACCCATTGCGGCATCATTAACAAGTAAATTAATCCTATGGTACCAGCAATAAATAATAACGATGTAATGGCGGTGAATCTGTTTTTCATTTGTAATAAATTTGAAGTTAAATATCTTTTTTGACTAACATAAAATAATCGTTTTCCAATGCCAAATAGCCTTGGTCGTATATAAAATAATAGGTATTCCCCGTTTTGGTATTCAAAATATTCGTAAAAAATTCAAAATCAAATCCTTTACTTAACAATTTTGCACGCGTAGTTTTCGACTTTCCTTCAATGTTTAAAATACATAAAATCCGATAATTTTTTCGCAATTTATTGTTCACATTGCGCATAAAATTCGTGCTGTCCTTATTGATTTTGTTGTTATAGGAATTTCTACAACCGTCGCTGCAAAACTTTTTGTCCTCGCGCCCCACTATTTTTTCTCCACATTCCAAACACGTTTTATTCATTTTTTTGTCATTGCGAGGAGTTGCGAGGCTTAAAGCAAAGCAATCTACCTAATATTATTAATTTCTTTTTGAAGCGAAAAGACAGTCTATTTTTACCAATCCTATTCCCGCTGTTCGTTTCAATCCACGCAAAAGCGTGGGATTTTCTCTGCCATCGGGGCTAAAAAGGAATTGTCTTTTGTGGTTTTAATTTTTGACTTAAAACTTTTAAAATCAATCAAATATACTTATAATTTTCCAATTACAAACGCTTACAAACAACTACAACCGAAAGTAAGCAGTTAACAACCGAATAAATTTTGGAAGTCACCACATCTTTGCAATGTCGAAATCAAACAAGTATCGGCAAAACAATAATTATTTTTTATAACCCATTTAAATTTTAAACGCCATGAGCACATTAAGAAACAAAGTACAGTTAATCGGACACGTTGGTAATGATCCAGAAATCAAAACATTTGACGGAGGAAAAAAATTAGCCAAGTTAAACGTTGCTACCAACGAAAGTTACAAAAACGACAAAGGAGAAAAAGTAGAAGAAACCCAATGGCACAGTCTTATTGCTTGGGGGAAAACTGCCGATATCATTGAAAAATATGTCGTAAAAGGTGAAGAAATTGCCATCGAGGGCAAACTAACCCACAGAAGTTACGAAGATAAAAACGGAGAAAAACGCTACGTCAGCGAAGTCGTAATTGATGAATTATTGATGTTAGGAAAATAGTTAAAAGAAAAGCCGCAGTTTGCCTATTTCGGGTCAACTGCGGCTTTCTTTATTTTAGGAGCGTCAAGACTTCTGTAATATTTTCAAAGGAATAAAAATTGTCGTGTATAATTTCAAAATCAATTTTTTCGTATTCCCAAGTAGTGTGATACGGAATGTGAACTCCGTAACCTCCAATATTTAAAATAGGTAAAACATCGGATTTTAGTGAGTTTCCAATCATTAAAAAATCTATTGGATCGCAATCCAGTCTCCCCAACATTTTTTGATAGTCTAATTCCGTTTTGTCACTCATTACCTCAATATGATGAAAATAAGCTCCAATTCCTGAATCGTGAAGTTTGCGGTGCTGGTCTTTTAAATCGCCTTTGGTGGCAACAACCAATTTGTATTTCCCTTGCAATTCTCCTAATACCTTTTCCACATTCGGCAATAATTCAACTGGTTTTTGCAATAAATCCTTTCCAATAGTAATTATTTTTTTTATTCCTTTACCAGAAATCGTATGATTGGTTAAATCCAAAGCGGTTTCAATCATTGAAAGTGTAAATGCCTTAATTCCAAATCCATACAAAGATAAATTTGCAATTTGGTGATTTAAAATCAACCCTAATATTTCTTGCTTAGAAGCATAATCTTGAAACAAAACACAAAATCGCTCTTGGGCTTCATCGAAATAAGGTTCGTTGTGCCATAAAGTATCATCGGCATCAAAAGCAATAATTTTTGGATTCATTTAGTTTATTGTTTCACCATTAGCAACTCCGTCCTCATCTGGATTAACAAAAACCAAGTTTCCTTCGGCATTTTTAGTCATCAAAATCATTCCTTCACTATCGACTCCGCGAAGATTTCTAGGGGCTAAATTCACTAAAACTGTAACGCGTTTTCCAATAATTTCTTCAGGAGAAAAACTCTCAGCAATTCCTGAAACAATGGTGCGAACATCAATTCCAGTATCGATTTTTAGGATCAATAATTTATTTGCTTTAGGCATTTTTTCTGCTTCTAAAATAGTTCCAACTCGCAAATCTATTTTTGCAAAATCATCATATTGAATAGTTTCTTTTTGAGGTTCCGCCATTTTGTTATCCGCTTTATTTGCTACTTTCGTAGCTTCTAATTTGTCAATTTGTTTTTGTATTTCTTCGTCTTCAATTTTTGCAAAAAGCAATTCTGCTTCGCCAATTTGGTGCCCTGAAGGAATTAATTCAGAAGTTTGAGATACCGTTTTCCAATCTATTTTGGTATCTGTTTTTAGGATTCTAGAAAGTTTTGCTGCTGTAAAAGGTAAAAATGGTTCGCAAAGTGAACTCAAAGCTGCTGCAATTTGCAAGGCAACATACATTTGAGTTTGTACGCGCTCAGGATTTTCTTTGATTACTTTCCAAGGTTCTTCATCTGCTAAATATTTATTCCCCAAACGGGCAACATTCATCAATTCTGCCAAAGCCTCTCTAAAACGGTAGCGCTCCACAGAACTTGAAATTACCCCTGGATATGCTTTTAATTCTATTAAAGTGGCTTTGTCAATATCTAAAAATTCACTTGGATTTGGAACAATTCCATTGTAAAATTTATTAGTTAATACCACCACACGATTGATGAAATTTCCAAAAATAGCAACTAATTCATTGTTATTTCTCGCTTGAAAATCCTTCCAAGTAAAATCGTTATCCTTAGTTTCTGGTGCATTAGAAGTCAATGCATATCTTAAAACATCTTGTTGATTAGGAAAATCAAGCAAATATTCATGCAACCAAACGGCCCAGTTTTTTGATGTCGATAATTTATCTCCTTCCAAATTCAAGAATTCATTTGCAGGAACATTGTCTGGTAAAATATAACTTCCTTCGGCTTTTAACATCGCGGGGAAAATGATACAGTGAAAAACAATATTGTCTTTACCAATAAAATGAACCAGTTTTGTATCTTCATTTTTCCAATAAGGTTCCCAGTCTTTTCCTTCTCTCTTAGCCCATTCTTTGGAAGCAGAAATATATCCAATTGGGGCGTCAAACCATACGTATAATTTTTTCCCTTCAGCATCTTCAACAGGCACGTCGATTCCCCAATCTAAATCTCTAGTTACTGCTCGAGGTTCTAATCCGCCATCAATCCATGATTTTACTTGTCCGTAAACATTAGGCTTCCAGTCGTTTTTATGACCAACCAAAATCCATTCTCTTAAAAAAGCATCGTATCGATCTAAAGGCAAAAACCAATGTTTTGTCGATTTCAATTCGGGAATTTCACCTGTAATGGTAGATTTTGGATTAATTAAATCGGTTGCATTTAATGTAGAACCGCATTTTTCACATTGGTCACCATAAGCTTCTTCATAACCGCATTTAGGACAAGTTCCAGTTACAAATCGATCAGCTAAAAATTGATTTGCTTTAGCATCATATAATTGTTCCGTTACTTGCTCAATAAAATCACCATTGTAATATAATTTTTTGAAAAATTCGGAAGCCGTTTCGTGGTGAATTTTAGCTGAAGTTCTAGAATAATTGTCAAAAGAAATTCCAAAATCTATAAACGATTGACGAATGATTTTGTCATATTTATCAATGATTTCCTGAGGAGAAACACCTTCTTTTTTAGCTTTCATTGAAATGGCAACACCGTGTTCGTCGCTTCCGCAAATAAATAAAACGTCTTTGTCTTGTAATCTTAAATATCGGGAATAAATATCTGAAGGCACGTAAACTCCAGCCAAATGACCAATATGAATTGGTCCATTAGTGTAAGGCAACGCTGCAGTTATTGTGTATCTTTTAGGATTTTGAATCATAATTATATTTTTGAATTCCTTGAAACTAGTACAAGATAGATGCAAAAATAAGATATTTTATGTTAGGGACAAGTAGCTAAATTATATGCAATTGTATTTTTATTTTTTATTAATTCCATTTAAAGGTACTTAAATCCAATTTTGTATATTCGTGAATTAAACCAAAGCTATCAAAAAATGAAGTGGGAAGAATTATTATCATTAAAAAGACAAGGAGACACTTTTAAGCGCTTGCGCAAAGAGCAAGACGATACCCGATTGGGTTTTGAAGTGGATTATGATCGAATTATATTTTCATCAGCATTTAGAAGTTTGCAAGATAAAACTCAAGTAATTCCAATGTCTAAAACTGATTTTGTTCATACAAGATTAACCCACAGCCTTGAAGTATCTGTGGTAGGTCGTTCAATTGGGCGATTGGTTGGAAAGAAAATACTTGAAAAATACCCCTATTTACATGAAATTCATGGTTATGAAATGAACGATTTTGGAGCAATTGTAGCTGCCGCATCTTTGGCACACGACATTGGAAATCCCCCTTTTGGTCATTCCGGTGAAAAAGCAATTGGAGAATATTTTTCTTTGGGGAATGGTCAAAAATTCAAAACTAAATTATCAGATAAAGAATGGCAAGACTTAATTGATTTTGAGGGAAATGCCAATGGTTTTTCAGTTTTAACTAGCTCAAGACCTGGAAATGAAGGCGGTTTAAGAATATCTTATGCTACTTTAGGTGCGTTTATGAAATATCCTAAAGAGAGTTTGCCAAAAAAACCAACCTCAGCAATTGCCGATAAAAAATATGGGTTTTTTCAATCGGATGTCAACTTTTTTAAGGAGGTAGCCTCAGAGTTAGGAATGATTCCTAATAAAACAGGCAAGAATGTTGGTTTTGAAAGACACCCTTTAGCCTATTTAGTTGAAGCAGCAGATGATATTTGTTATACCATTATTGATTTTGAAGATGGAATTAACCTAGGTTTGGTTTCTGAAGATTATGCTTTGGAATACTTAATTAATTTAGTTAAAGATAGTATCGACTCCAATAAATACAATACATTAACTACTAAAGAAGACCGAATTAGTTATTTACGGGCTATTGCAATAGGTAGTTTAATCAATGATGCCGTAAATGTATTTATTGAAAATGAAGAAGCAATTTTAAATGGAAAATTTCCATATGCGCTTACCGATAAAAGTAAATACAAAGCGCAAATGGATGATATCATTAAATTGAGTGTAAAAAATATTTATAAAAGCCGAGAAGTAATTGAAAAAGAATTGACTGGTTATCAGATAATTAATACTCTTTTAGACAAATTTATTACTGCCTATAATAATAATTATGAAGGCAAAGCGTCTAATTTTGATAGTTTAGTAATGCAGTTACTTCCTGAAAAATTCAGAGTTGAAAAAGATAATTTATACGACAGATTACTTCATATTTGTCATTTTATTTCGCTTCTAACAGATGGAAATGCTTACATACTATTTAATACAATTAATGCCACAAAAAGTTAAATATTAATCTATTAGTATTCTTCGTATTTGAAAAAATATTTGTTATCCTTATCTTTACAAAAAAACTAATTCATACTTATGAAAAATAAACTACTTGTTTACATTTTATCTATTTTCTATATTGTTACTGGGTTTTCTCAATCTGTAAAACCTGTTAAAGAATTATCTACTAAAATTGAAAAAATCAAAAAAGAAAAGCCAAACAAAAAGACAGTTGAATTAAGAAAAAAGTTGGCTTATTATCAAAGTCATAGCCCATTTTTAAAATCAAAACAATTAGGAACCGATAGACCAAATGGTGTTCCTCCTAATAAATACTATGAAAATGAGTGGGAATTGACCATGAATCCCGCTTTAGGAAGACCAACGCCTGAGAATTTAGAGGTAATTCGAAGAGAAATATTAGACGAAAGACAACGAATACTTGCTTCAGGAAGAGTTCCAGGGGATGCCGTTGATAACAGATGGGTTGAAAGGGGTCCAACAAATGTAGGTGGTAGAACAAGAGCAATAATGTTTGATCCAAACGACCCTACTGGTGAGACTGTTTTTGCAGGAGGTGTTAGTGGTAGTTTATGGAAAAATACAGCGATTTCAAATTCAGGTTCCGTATGGACACGAGTTAATATAGCGGATAATTTAAACGTATCCTGTCTGGCTTATGATCCAAACAACACTAATATATTTTACCTTGGAACTGGAGAGTCTTATACGGCAGGAGATGTTGGTGGAAATGGGGTTTGGAAATCAATTAACCGCGGAGCAACTTGGACTAGAGTTCTTGGAGGAGTTTCTGGAGCTACTACTTTTCAATCTGCTAGCAATGTTACTGTTAACAGCCCTACTGGTGTTGCTGGAAATTACCCATGCTTTCCAAATTTATCATTTGGTCCAACTATCACAGCACCAATTACTTCAAATATTGTTTTAGTTTCTGATGGATCGGCTACTCCTACAATTGGGTGCGTGGGATTCACAAATTCTGCCGCAGTTAACGGAAAAATTGCATTAATAAGAAGAGGTTCTTGTACCTTCGCTGTAAAAGTAATGAATGCCCAAACTGCAGGCGCTATTGCTGTAATTATAATGAATAATGTTCCGGGGCCGCCAGTGGCAATTGGTGGAACAGATACTAATATTACTATACCATCAGTTATGATTTCTCAAGCAGATGGAGACCGTTTAGAGGCCGCATTAGCTTCTGGTGAAGTCAATGTAACATTAAATCCAAGCAATACAGGAGTTATTACTGGGAATATAGTTCCAGGAATTCAGCATATAAATAAAATTGCCATTCGAAATAATGCAGGAGTTTCCGAGGTATATGTTGCAGCAGCAGATTCTTATTATGGATCTGCAAACTCAACCACTTACATGGGTTCTGATGCCTTTGGAGTTTATAAATCAATCAACGGTGGCTCAACTTGGACGCAATTAAATATGCCTCTTACTCCAAATCAGAATAAATATTGTCCTAATGATATTGAAATTGGTTCAGATAATAAATTATGGATTTCAACAAAAAATAGCTTTGCTTTTTCCGAAGGAGGTGGAAAAGTGTTTTGTTCAAGTGATGGTGGAAATACGTTTATTGATAAGTATACCGTTACAGGAAATGGCGGTGGCGAGCGTGTTGAAATAGAAACTTCGGCAACAAATCCAAACCTAATTTATGTTTTATCTCAATTAAATCAGGCAACTGCAACTGATGGAGTTGAGGTGCAAATAATTAAAACTACAGATGGTTTTGCAACATCTACAATTATGCCATTACCTGTAGGAAATGAAACCAGAGAAATAACCTATGGCTTTACAGGAGGTCAAGGATGGTTCAACCTTACAATTGAAGCAGACCCAAGTAATGACCAAATTGTTTATGTAGGTGGGATAGATTTATATCGATCGTCAGACGGAGCAAATTCATGGACAGCAATTTCAAATTGGACTACAAATGTTCACTCTGATCAACATGCAATTTCATTTAAACCTGGAAATTCTAATATAGCTATTTTTGGTAATGATGGAGGAGTATATTATAGTGGTAATTTATCTGCCGCAACGAGTAGCTCTGGTATTGATCCAAGAAATAATGGATTTAATGTTACTCAGTTTTATACCGTCGGTGTAGGTCCAACAAGTATTGGGGCAGGAGATTATTTTGTTGCAGGAGCACAAGATAATGGATCGCAGTATTTTGGAGGGGTTTCTTCCGGCGAGAGTGCTAGTGTTGAAGTTCAAGGAGGCGATGGTGCTGCTTCAATGTTTGATCAAGGAACAGATAATTATTATATAACTAACTATGTTTACAACCAACGAATTAATTATAGAACAACTTCTGGTACTGTAAGAGTAATTAATAATGAAAGTACCTCAAACGGAGCCTTCATTTGTCCAATGGCATTAGATTCAAATAGAGATATATTATTTTCTGACTATACTGTTCCAGGCACTACAACTGTATATGGAATCAGAAGATATACTAACATAAAATCGGGAACCGTAGTTAAAACAACTTTAACTAATTCAACTTTAATTACCAGTTCCCCAACTGCATTAAATGTCTCGAAATATTCAACAGCAGCTACTACTTTATTAGCTGGCTTTAGAAATGGAAAGGTATTAATCTCTACAAATGCAAATGCAACCACCGTTACATGGACAGATATAACGGGTCCAAGTTTTGTAGGTAGTGTTTCTGATGTAGAATTTGGTCAATCTGAAAATGATATTTTTGTGACTTTTCATAATTATAATGTAGTTAGTATTTGGTATAGTGCCGATCGGGGGGTAACTTGGCAAAACAAAGAAGGAAATTTACCTGATTTACCTGTAAAATGTATTTTACAAAACCCATTAAAACTAAATGAGGTAATTATTGGTACTGATTTAGGAGTTTGGTTTACTTCTACATTCGACACTGCTTCTCCGATTTGGTATCAATCATTCAATGGAATGAGTAATGTTAAGGTAACTGATTTGGACTTAAGAAATGATAATGCTGTATATGCTTCTACCTACGGAAGAGGAGTTTTCTCTGGGTTATTTACCGCTGGAACACTAGCCAATGAAGATTTCTCAAATAAAAAAGGAGTTTCAATTTCTCCAAATCCTTCAAATGGTATTTTTAATATTAACATTAATCAATACTCTGGAAAAGTGTCTATTGATGTAGTTGACTTAAACGGAAGAATAGTTTACACCGCTAAAAATGAATTCTTTAATTCAGAAAAAGCAATTGATTTAAAATCGGTTGAATCTGGAATTTATGTAATAAGAATTTCTGGAGATGACTTAAATTATTCTCAAAAAATTATCAAAAACTAGTTTTAAAATAGTTAAATAAAAAATCCAATCATAAAAATGGTTGGATTTTTTTTTATGATAAAATGGACACTAAACTGTCAACATCTATTTTACAATATTGATGTAATTCTTCAACGGTTCCTTGCTCAATAAATTCATCGGGAATTCCCAAATTTAGAATTGGGTTTGAATAATTATTTTGAGAAGCAAATTCTAAAACGGCAGTTCCAAAACCGCCCATAATTACTCCGTCTTCAATGGTGATTATTTTTTCAAATTCATTGAAAATAGTGTGCAACGCATTTTCGTCTAAGGGTTTTACAAATGCAAAATCGTAATGCGCTATGGTTTCTGGATTATTCAGTTTGGCTATAGCCAATGTAACAGTGTTCCCTATTGGTCCATTGGATAAAATAGCGGTGGTGATTCCTTTTTTAATACAATTGGCTTTACCTATTTCCAATTTTTTATAAGGCTTTTGCCAATCTACCATTTGCCCTCGACCTCTAGGATAACGAATTGCTATTGGTTGATTCAAGCCCAATTGAGCGGTATATAAAATATTACGAAGGCCAACTTCGTTCATTGGCGAATACACAATCACGTTGGGAATACATCGCAAATAAGCCAAATCGAAAACACCATGATGTGTAGCTCCATCTTCACCAACCAACCCCGCTCTGTCCAAACAGAAAATAACTGGAAGATTTTGCAAAGCTACATCATGAATAACTTGGTCGTAGGCGCGCTGTA
>RFPP01000040.1 GCA_009926065.1 Flavobacteriaceae bacterium | reverse complement strand
GCCAATGTTATGTTCTAAATTCTGTAGAAATTCCCGAAAAAGGCGATGATGAGGAAGCCATGCTTTCCGAAGCTTTCAACGTTAAACCGAACAGCCGCTTGGGATGTCAAATACACATTACCGAAGATTTAGAAGGGCTTGAAATTGAATTAGCACCTGATGCATAAAAAAAGCGAGATGAGTATCTCGCTTTTTTATTTGAATTAAACCAATTCGGTTTCTGATTTTACTAATTTTTCTTCAATTGCATCCCAAAGTCCAATGCGTTTTTCAAGTGCTAATTTTGAGATTTCCTCCACTTCCTTCCACTTGGTTTCACTGTTTTCACAAAGTTCAGATATCATTTTCATTGCCATTGGACCATGCTCATCAGCATCTAATTCTATGTGTCTTTCAAAGTAATAAATCAATTTACTTAAATCGGTTTCAGGAAAATTGGCTTCAAAATTTCTTAAAATTTCGGTGAACATTGCAGGAATTAAATCTTCTCTTCCAAAAGTAAAAGCAGCAGCAATTTCATGCGGTTTTCCTTCCTCAATAACTCTGAATGTGAAATCTAAAAAGGCTTTGATATTGGGATGTAAATCACTTTGCTTAATAGATACAAATATATTTTGCGTAGCTACTACATTCTCAATAAAATTATTGATTTGTTGCGTATTGGCCCCACAAGAAGTCATTGCATCAAGATACATTTCAAAATGGCTTTGTCGTTTTCCGTCCAAAGTCAAATCCGATTCTTCTGCCAAAACAATTTCATTAATTAAATAACGAGTTTCTGGGTTTTTCGAAGCAATCCATGGCGTTGTGGTACAAGTCAATTTTGATTGCAATGCTTTTAACAAAGACATGAAATCCCAAACTGCATAAACGTGACTTTCTAGAAAACAATGTAAGTCTTCAATCGTTTCTACTTTTTCGTATAAAGAATGCTGCAATAAGGCACTTTTTTGAGTTTCAATACTCCTATTTATAGATTGGATATCCATGTTTGTAAATTTTACACAAAAGTAAAAAAGCTTCTCGTTTCCGAGAAGCTTTTGCTATCAATTTTATCAATACTTTAATAATTGTTAACTACTATTTGAATGCTGGAATTCCGGTAATATCAGCTCCTGTAATTAACAAGTGAATGTCGTGGGTTCCTTCATAAGTAATCACCGATTCTAAATTCATCATGTGTCTCATAATTGAATATTCACCCGTAATTCCCATTCCTCCTAATATTTGTCGTGCTTCACGAGCAATATTAATTGCCATATCAACATTGTTTCTCTTCGCCATCGAAATTTGAGCCGTTGTCGCTTTACCTTCGTTTCTTAAAACTCCTAAACGCCAAGTTAACAATTGCGCTTTAGTAATTTCAGTAATCATTTCAGCTAATTTCTTTTGTTGTAATTGTGTTCCAGCGATAGGTTTGTCAAACTGAATTCTCTCTTTTGCATAGCGCAAAGCGGTATCATAACAGTCCATCGCTGCTCCAATTGCACCCCATGCAATTCCATAACGAGCAGAATCTAAACATCCTAGTGGTGCTCCCAATCCTGATTTATTTGGTAATAAATTTTCCTTAGGAACTTTCACGTTATCAAAAATCAATTCTCCAGTTGCCGATGCACGTAACGACCATTTGTTGTGCGTTTCAGGAGTGGTAAAACCTTCCATTCCTCGTTCCACAATCAATCCGTGAATTCTTCCTTCTTCATTCTTTGCCCAAACAATGGCAATATCTGCAAATGGCGCATTAGAGATCCACATTTTAGCTCCATTTAATAAATAATGGTCGCCCATATCTTTATAATTGGTAATCATACTTCCAGGATCAGAACCGTAATTGGGCTCGGTTAAACCAAAACAACCCATGAATTCACCCGTAGCTAATTTTGGTAAATATTTCATTCTTTGTTCCTCATTTCCATATTTGAAAATTGGATACATCACTAGTGAAGATTGAACAGAAGCCGTGGAACGAACACCAGAATCTCCTCTTTCAATTTCTTGCATTATCAAACCATAAGAAATTTGATCCAAACCTGCACCACCGTATTCTTCAGGAATATATGGCCCAAAAGCACCAATATCTGCTAAACCTTTGATAATTTGAGTCGGAAAATCAGCTCTTTGAGCATAATCTTCAATTATAGGCGACACTTCTCTTTTTACCCATTCTCGAGCGGCATTTCGAACTAACTTATGTTCGTCAGTCAATAATTCATCAAGGTTGTAATAATCTGGGGCTTGAAATAAATCTGGTTTCATGTTTTCATTTTTGGTTAAATCGCAAAATCGAGGTAAACTAATTAATAGTCACTTGCAAATTTACACAAAGAAATGTAACAAACCGATTAACAATTGTTATATTTTTTGATTGTTTTTTTGGAGCTTAATCCTGCTTTCCGTTGCAATCCTCGCTAAAAAGCGAGGGATTTCCTCTTTAAACAGGGCTAGGGCTACATTTTAAAATAGAAATCTTTCGTAAGAGAAATATATTCTGGGTTATATTCGTGTCGGCTAATCTCGATTACCAGTTCATCCGCTGTTAAAACTGATAATTCATATCTTTTAAAAGCCAATAAACTTCGTATTATTTTGCTGTTTGGAGTACCTTTAACTCGAGTGACCTTTATAGGAAAAAGCTCCGCTTCTGCACACAATTCTATAAATCGATCTTCTTCATTAAATGGAATAATTACAGAAAAAATCCCATTTTCAGATAACAATAAAACGGCAGCTTCCACCAATTCTTCAAAAGGCATTGCTCCTTGAAATCTTGCTAAATCACGCTGTTCATTCTCTGAACGATACTCTTCTGAAAAAAAAGGAGGATTGGAAACAATCAAATCATACTGCTCCTCAGGATCATCAACAAATTCATCTAATCCAGCGTGATAACAAAACAAACGATCTCCCCAAGGCGAATTTTCAAAATTTTCAACTGCTTGTTCGTAGGCACTTTCATCAATTTCTAAGGCGTCAATTTGTTCGGCGTCGCTTCTTTGTGCCAACATTAAAGCAATTATTCCGGTTCCCGTTCCAATATCTAAAACTGATTTAGGATTATTTTCTATTGGAGTCCAAGCGCCCAGCAAAACGCCGTCTGTTCCAATTTTCATGGCAGTTTTGTATTGGTTTACAGAAAATTGTTTGAATTTAAATACCGACATTGTGATTTCTGATCTCTGATTTAAGAATTTAGATTTAAGAATTTTCGATTAAACAAATAACCGAATAAACTTTCTAGAGGTACATTTCGACTAAACCATCTGGCAAATCCATCATCACTTTTTTATTTTCTCTGTCGATTTTCAATAGAAAATGATCCACCATTGGGATTAACATTCCCACATCGCCATTCAAAACTTCAAAAAGTGGCTGTGCAGTGGTATCATTCACAGATACGATTTTGCCAATAACTCCGTGTTTTTTATCATCGATTTCAAAACCAATAACTTCGTGAAAATAGAACTTTTTACCCGAGAGTTTGGGCAATTTATCTAAAGGAAGGTAAAGGGCATTGCCAAGAATTGCTTCTGCCTGTTCTTCAGTAGTAACGTCTTCAAAACGAATTCTTAAAAAATCATTTTTATGAAGGGAACTACTTTCAATAAAAAAAGGAACCAAGTGTTTGTTGCATTCAACAAACACTGATTCCAAATTTTCGTATAACTCGGGTTCGTCAGTGTCTAAATAAGCTAAGACTTCCCCTTTGAAGCTAAATTTTTTTGCGATTTTACCTAAATAGAAACAATCGTCTTTACGCATTGAATCGCTAAATGTTTTAAGCTTGTGCTTCTTCGTTATTTTCATCAGCAGCAGGAGCTTCTTCAGCTTCAGCAACTACTTCTTCAGTAGCAACAGGAGCTTCTTCAACCTCAGCAACTTCTTCTTCAGTAGCAACCTCAGCAACAGGAGTTTCTTCAACCTCAGCAACTACTTCTTCAGCAATAGGCGCTTCTTCAACTTCTTCAACAGCAGACTGAGCAGCAATTGCTTCAGCTTCAGCTTTAGCAGCATCTTCTAAACGTTTAGCATTAACAGCTTGCTCCGCTTTTAATGCTTTTGCTTTAGCTGCAGCTTGTGCTTTAGATAAGCCATCTTTTTTAGCATCTACTTTTCCAGCTTTTGCTTCTAACCAAGCAGCTAATTTTGCATCAGCTTGTTCTTGAGTTAATGCCCCTTTACGGATTCCTCCATCAAGGTGGTGTTTCAATAATGCTCCTTTGTAGGATAATATTGCTTTCGCAGTATCAGTTGGTTGAGCACCATTGTGTAACCATCTTACAGCACTATCAAGGTTTAATTCGATAGTTGCAGGGTTAGTGTTTGGATTGTATGTACCTATTTTTTCTAGATATCTACCATCTCTTTTTGAGCGAGCATCAGCTGCTACCACCCAGTAAAAAGGTTTTCCTTTTTTACCGTGTCTTTGTAATCTAATTTTTACAGACATAATCTTATGATTAAATTTTGAGGTACACGACCTCCGTTAATTAAGGGTGCAAAGATAATTATTTTTTTGAATGTAACTAATCTACCTTTGTTAATTTTATGATATTGTATAAAATAATTTAAAAATCAATGTAATTTATTTTAAAAATTTTAGCTTTTTTATTTTATTAGTCTATTTTTGTAAAACAAAATAATGAAAATGAAAAAAATTATCATCTTATTGTTAGCAACAATCACTTTTAGCGGGTGTTCTGAAGAGATATCTTTCAATAATCCAGCTGTACAAGGAACTAAGGACAACTATTTTTGGAGAGCTCAATCCTTTAGTGCAACTATTGATGCTGTAAATAATACCATTACGCTTGAGGCCGACAGTCAGTTTGAAACATTAACATTGAAAATGCCGCTTCCTAGCGCAACCAATCCTTGCCCAATAACAAGTGTTCTTGGAACAGGATCGCCAAGTGAAGCTACATTTAGTTATATTGTAAATGGTCAAAATTTAATATACACCACTGGAGTAAACGCTCAGGATGGTCAAATTATTCTATCAGAATACGATCCAATAAACAAAACTATCAATGGTACTTTTAGATTTAACTCTTTTAATGTTGCTAACAATCCATTGGGAAATCCTATTGTAAATTTCACTCAAGGAGTATTTTATAAGGTTCCTGTTTTGAATTAATATAATCTTTAAATAAAAAAAGGCTCAATAAATATTGAGCCTTTTTTTTATTTGTTGTAATTAAAATCAATCTACTAAAACAATCACCTTATTGTCTTTTAATTCAATTGTACCTGAATTAATAGCAAGTGTATAATTTTGATCGTTTACTTTATTGAATTGCTCTTCCGAACCTTTGTTAAAATCAAAATTCAAAGCAGCAATTTTAATTAATCCCTCTTTTAAAGTGGAAACAATAGGCGCGTGATTATTCAATAATTGAAAGCTACCATCTACCCCAGGAAGAGAAACCGAAGTTACTTCTCCTGTAAATAATTTTGCCTCTGGTGATACTATTTCTAAAATCATTTATATATAGTTAATAGTTGATGGTTGAAAGTTGATGGCTGAAAATCTAACAACCATTAACCAAAAACCAACAACCAATTATGCTTCTGCCAACATTTTTTCTCCTGCTTCAATAACGTCTTCAATAGTTCCTTTAAGGTTGAAAGCTGCTTCTGGCAAGTGATCTAGTTCACCATCAATAATCATATTAAATCCTTTGATAGTATCTTTAATGTCAACTAATACTCCTTTTAAACCTGTAAACTGCTCCGCAACGTGGAACGGTTGAGATAAGAAACGTTGAACACGTCTTGCTCTAGATACCGCTAATTTATCTTCCTCAGATAATTCTTCCATACCTAAAATCGCGATGATATCCTGCAGTTGTTTGTATTTTTGAAGAATTTCTTTTACTCTTTGTGCGCAATCGTAGTGTTCGTCACCAAGTATTTGAGGAGTTAAAATTCTAGAAGTAGAATCTAATGGATCTACCGCAGGATAAATACCTAACTCAGCAATTTTACGAGACAATACTGTTGTAGCATCTAAGTGAGCAAATGTAGTTGCTGGAGCCGGGTCAGTTAAATCGTCCGCAGGTACATATACCGCTTGAACTGAAGTAATAGATCCTTTATTGGTTGATGTGATACGCTCTTGCATCGCACCCATTTCAGTAGCTAAAGTTGGTTGGTAACCTACCGCAGATGGCATACGACCTAAAAGTGCCGATACCTCAGAACCTGCTTGTGTAAAACGGAAAATATTATCTACGAAGAAAAGTACATCTTTTCCTTGATCAGAACCAGCACCATCACGGAAATATTCAGCAATAGACAATCCTGAAAGCGCTACACGAGCACGAGCTCCTGGAGGTTCGTTCATTTGACCGAAAACAAAAGTCGCTTTAGACTCTCTCATTCCTGGCTTGTCTACTTTTGATAAATCCCATCCTCCTTCTTCCATAGAATGCATGAATTCCTCACCATATTTAATAATTCCTGACTCTAACATCTCACGAAGTAAGTCATTTCCTTCACGTGTTCTTTCTCCTACTCCTGCGAATACTGAAAGTCCACCGTGACCTTTTGCGATATTGTTGATCAACTCCTGAATTAATACTGTTTTACCAACACCAGCACCACCGAACAAACCAATTTTTCCTCCTTTAGCGTAAGGTTCAATTAAATCTATTACTTTAATTCCGGTAAATAAAACTTCAGAAGAAGTTGATAAATCTTCGAATTTTGGAGCTTGACGGTGAATAGACATTCCGTTGTCACCTGTTTTTGGCAAATCTCCTAATCCGTCAATAGCATCTCCAATTACATTAAACAAACGTCCGTAAACATCTGGTCCAATTGGCATTTTAATAGGATTTCCAGTACCTACCACCTCATATCCTCTGCTCAAACCGTCAGTTGAATCCATCGAAATGGTTCTAACTGTGTTTTCACCTATGTGAGATTGTACTTCTAGTACTAATAAGGTACCATCTTTTTTAGTGATTTCTAATGAATCATAAATTTTTGGAAGTTCTACATCTTTACCGTTGAATACTACATCAACTACTGGCCCAATGATTTGCGATACTTTTCCTATTACTTTTGACATTGCTTATGTATTTATTAAATAGCTAATTAGACTTGCAAAAAACAAATTTTCTAAACGGAATATTTAGGTTTGTTTTTCAAGGCGCAAAGATAATTTTTTAAAACATAAAAATCAACACTATTCTTATAAAAAAAACGTGTTTTTTAAATATTTTATTTTTTCCGATCTGTAGAGGGTTAAAATTAAGGTAAAAAGTTAATTTTTTAAGACTTTTGATTCCAAAAAAAACGCAATTTCTAAGTTTAAAGAAATTGCGTTTAAAAAGTGCGGATAATAGGACTCGAACCTACACGCCTTGCGGCACCAGATCCTAAGTCTGGCATGTCTACCAATTTCACCATATCCGCAAAATTGAGAGTGCAAATATACAATTAATTATAAATTATGACTCAAAAAAATAAATCTTTTTATTTTTTGACTTGGCGAAGCAATTATTAATTATAAATTTTTTCAAACTCTTTTTTGTATTTTTGGAATTCTAAAAAAAACTACTCTATTAACATGAATACAATAAAAACCTACGTTCAAGAAAATAAGGCTCGCTTTATCAACGAGTTAATTGAATTATTAAAAATTCCTTCTGTAAGTGCCGATCCCGCTTATTCTCAAGATGTATTTAATACTGCCGATGCAGTAAAATTGAGTCTTGAAAATGCCGGTTGTGACTTGGTTGAAATTTGTGACACCCCTGGATATCCAATTGTTTATGGTGAAAAGATTATCGACAAATCGCTTCCTACCGTTTTAGTTTATGGTCATTATGATGTGCAGCCACCTGATCCAATGGAACTTTGGACTTCTCCTCCATTTGAACCCATAATAAAAACAACAGATATTCATCCTGAAGGTGCCATTTTTGCCAGAGGCGCCTGTGATGACAAAGGACAAATGTACATGCACGTTAAGGCTTTAGAATATATGGTGCAGTCGAATTCTTTGCCATGTAATGTGAAATTTATGATTGAAGGCGAAGAAGAAGTAGGTTCTAAAAGCTTAAGCTGGTTTGTTGAACGAAATCAAGAAAAACTAAAATGCGATGTGATTTTGATTTCTGATACAGGTATGATTTCCAACCAGCAACCATCAATTACCACAGGTTTAAGAGGTTTGAGTTATGTAGAAGTAGAAGTTACAGGAGCAAATCGAGACTTGCATTCTGGTTTATACGGTGGGGCAGTTGCTAATCCAATCAACGTGCTTTCCAAAATGATTGCTTCGCTTCACGATGAAAACAACCATGTTACGATTCCTGGTTTCTACGATAATGTAGAAGAATTATCACTTGAAGAACGTGCTGAAATGGCAAAAGCACCTTTCAATTTAGAAGATTATAAAAAGGCATTGGAATTAAATGACGTTTATGGAGAAACGGGTTATGTAACTAATGAAAGAAATTCTATCCGACCAACATTAGATGTAAACGGTATTTGGGGAGGTTACACCGGTGAAGGTGCAAAAACAGTTATTGCTAGTAAAGCTTTCGCAAAAATATCGATGCGTTTGGTTCCAAATCAAGATTGGGAGAACATCACCGAATTATTTACAAAACACTTTATAAGTATAGCGCCATCGGGAGTTAAAGTGAAAGTTACCCCTCATCATGGTGGTCAAGGATATGTTACACCAACAGACAGCATTGGTTACAAAGCCGCAAATATGGCTTACACCGAAACGTTTGGAGTGCCCGCAATTCCGGTTCGCTCTGGTGGTAGTATTCCAATTGTAGCGTTGTTTGAAAAGGAACTAAAAAGCAAAACCATTTTAATGGGATTTGGTTTAGATAGCGATGCCATTCATTCGCCAAACGAACATTTTGGTATTTTCAATTACATAAAAGGAATAGAAACTATTCCATTGTTCTATAAATATTTTGTTGAATTAAGTAAATAATATTGAACTTTAACTAATAAAGTATATACATAATTTTAAGGAGTTTTATATATTTGTTTATTAATCCCCTAAAAAAGTATTATGGAAATGAATTTTTTATCACCAGTCGTTGCCGCTTTTACCACTTTATTAGTAGGTTTTATTTGGTATCATCCAAATGTTCTAGGCACTTTATGGATACATGAAGCTAGGTTAACTAAAGAAGAATCCGAAAAAGGGAATATGTTTAAAATCTTTGGACTTACATTCCTATTTTCAATTTTTATTGGAATTATAATGCAATCTTTAACTATACATCAATTTGGAGCTTTAGGAATGATTGGTGGAGGTGAGAAAATAGCGGAGGCAAAACCCTCGTATATGGCTTTCATGGCCGATTATGGAACTGCATTTAGAACCTACAAACATGGCGCATTACATGGATTTTTCACTGGATTATTTTTTGCTTTCCCAATGATAGCTATCAATGGTTTATTCGAAAGAAAATCTTGGAAATACATCTTTATGCATTCTGGATATTGGGTCGTAAGTTTAACAATTATCGGGGCAATTGTTTGTGGTTGGATTTAATATAAAAAAAACCGGTTTCTATTGAGACCGGTTTTTTTAATAACTTGTTTTTCTATTTCAAAAGAGCATCTAATTGCTCTTGAAGTTTAGGATTTGATGGCCTTGAAGCATCTGCGCTAACGATCTTCCCTGTTGGATCTATTAAAATAAATCTTGGAATACTATTGATACTGTAGCTTTTCATAAAATCGGAATTCCAGTCTTTATCAGCGAAAAGCTGAACTCCTCCCAATTGTTTCTCATTAACAAATTTTTTCCATTTCTCGAAGTCTTTTTGAACATCTACTGAAATACTTACGAAAGCAATATTTTTACCTTGATATTTTTCTTCAACTTTTTTCAAAAATGGAATTTCAGCGCGACAAGGTCCGCACCAGGTAGCCCAAACATCTATGTAAACGTACTTCCCTTTGAAATCTGAAAGTTTCGTATTTCCACCCTTAAAATTCAAATAATCAAAAGGGGCCGACATTGTATTGTTTAATAATAACTTTTTCTGAGCCTCGGCGTAGTACTGTTTCATCCCCATTTTAGTTCCTTCTATTTGCTTTTTTAATAAAG
This sequence comes from Flavobacteriaceae bacterium, assembly GCA_009926065.1. Taxonomy (GTDB): domain Bacteria; phylum Bacteroidota; class Bacteroidia; order Flavobacteriales; family Flavobacteriaceae; genus Flavobacterium. Next base: position 9,915 of record RFPP01000040.1, on the reverse strand, counting down.
TAATAAAAGCTGGATCTAAATTACTGCTCTCTAATTTTGCTAAGTCGTATTTACATTTTTCTTCAATCTGCGTGTTGAAATCTGATTCTTTTAAAGCAAATATTTTGTCGTAATCAATTTTACTATCCTCTACCGTTAATTGAGCTAAATAATTATTTTCATTAGCTCCAACACCAGTATAAACAATAGATTCATCAAATTTTTTGGCATCCATTTTCAAGCTAAGGTCGTAGCCATTTTTTAAATATAAGCTAGTAACTTCAACTCCGTCATACATTTGATAAAAGCCCTCTTTTACGTTTAAAGTGTCTTTAAAAAACCCATCTTTATTAACTTGGATTTTTTTATACACTTTTTTGTTGTCTCTTATAGAAATAAAATCTGTATTTTTATTAGTTATTTCAGCTTTAAAAATCACAAAATTATTTGATTGTGCAACTCCAAAAATTGAATAACCAATTAAAATTCCTAATAATACTATCTTTTTCATATTTTAAAATTAAATTAGACCTCAAATATAAGGCATTTAAATTTTAAAATAAATTTTATCACTAAAACCTTAATCAAAAACAAAATAGTATTTTTGCAATCTAAAATTACAATAATGTATAGAAGTCATTCTTGTGGCGAATTAAACGCTACTCATATTAATAAAGAAGTTACACTTGCGGGTTGGGTTCAAAAATCGCGTGATAAAGGATTTATGAATTGGGTTGATTTACGAGACCGTTATGGAGTTACTCAATTACTATTTGACGAAAGTCGTACGGAAAAATCGTTATTTGAACTGGCCAAAACACTTGGCCGTGAATTTGTAATTCAGGTGAAAGGAACTGTAATTGAGCGAGAATCTAAAAACCCAAATATGGCAACTGGCGAAATTGAAATTTTGGTTTCGCAAATGACTATATTAAATGAAGCTATAACTCCACCATTTACAATAGAAGATGAAACCGATGGTGGCGAAGACATCAGAATGAAGTACCGCTATTTGGATATTCGTAGAAATCCTGTAAAAAACAACTTGCTATTCCGCCATAAAGTGGCAATGGAAGTTAGAAAATACCTTTCTAATCTGGATTTTTGCGAAGTAGAAACTCCTTATTTAATTAAATCTACCCCTGAAGGCGCTAGAGATTTTGTAGTTCCAAGTCGAATGAATTCAGGGCAATTTTATGCATTACCACAATCTCCACAAACCTTCAAACAATTATTGATGGTGGGTGGAATGGACAAATATTTCCAAATAGTGAAATGTTTCCGTGATGAAGATTTACGTGCAGACAGACAGCCAGAATTCACTCAAATAGATTGTGAAATGGCGTTTGTTGAGCAAGAAGATATTCTGAATGTTTTTGAAGGGTTGACCCGTCATATATTGAAAGAAATCAAAGGAATTGAAGTGGATAAATTCCCCAGAATTACCTACGATTATGCAATGAAAACTTACGGAAATGACAAACCAGATATCCGTTTTGGAATGGAATTTGGCGAGTTAAATGAAGTAGCGCAACACAAAGATTTTTCTGTTTTCAATTCTGCTGAATTGGTTGTTGGAATTGCAGCTCCAGGAATCGGAGACTATACTCGTAAAGAAATTGACGCTTTAATTGATTGGATGAAACGCCCACAAATAGGCGCTTCAGGAATGGTATATGTAAAATGCAATGAGGATGGAACTTATAAATCATCGGTTGATAAATTTTACGACCAAGATGATTTAGCAAGATGGGCTCAAATTACTGGTGCAAAACCGGGCGATATGATATTTGTACTTTCGGGTAAAGCGGATAAAACAAGAACGCAACTTTCCGCATTAAGAATGGAATTGGCAACCCGATTGGGATTAAGAAATACAGCCGAATTTGCTCCATTATGGGTGATTGATTTCCCATTATTAGAATTGGACGAAGAATCTGGAAGATGGCACGCAATGCACCATCCATTCACTTCTCCAAAACCAGAGGATATGGATTTATTAGCTACCAATCCAGGAAAAGTTCGCGCCAATGCCTATGATATGGTGTTAAACGGAAACGAAATTGGCGGAGGTTCCATCAGAATTCACGATAAAGCAACACAACAATTAATGTTTAAATACTTAGGATTTACCGAAGAAGAAGCTCGAAATCAATTTGGTTTCTTGATGGATGCGTTTCAATTTGGAGCGCCACCACACGGAGGATTGGCTTTTGGATTGGACCGATTGGTTGCTATTTTGGGCGGTCAAGAAACGATTCGTGATTTTATTGCGTTTCCAAAAAACAATTCGGGTCGCGATGTAATGATTGATGCACCATCAATAATTGATGAAACGCAGTTAAAAGAATTGCATATTCAGCTTAAATTGGAATAATTTCTTGTTTTAAAACCATAGAAAACACTGAAAATCAATTAATTTACGAAAAAAAATGCCTATAAATGATTTTCGTATTACAATATAGTTTACATTTGTGACATTATAAATTATTATTATTTTTACAATGCGTACAGGAACAGTTAAATTTTTCAATGAATCAAAAGGTTACGGATTCATTACAGACGAAGAAACAGGAAAAGACATTTTCGTGCATGCTTCAGGAATCAAAGCGGAAGAATTACGCGAAGGTGACCGAGTAAGTTACGAAGAAGAAGAAGGTAGAAAAGGTAAAGTTGCTGCGCAAGTTGCAGTGATTGAAGACTAAAATATATATATTTTTGTTACCTAATGGTTTAAACGTTCCGATTAATTTCGGAACGTTTTTTTTTGAGATTATTTTAAATAATTAATGAAAGATTAATCTCTTTTCAACCGTTTTTGTTTTCAATAAAATAAGAACACCAACCATTGAATATTAGAAATATTTATAAACTGTAAAAAATTTCAAAATAGTTTCATAAAATTTTATTTTTTCGTTGCTAAATCAATTATTGAAAGTTATCTTTGCAACCGAATTCTAGGGAATAAAAATCATAGTATGCAAACAAGTTTATCAAGTTATTTTCCAATACTAATGCAAATGCTTTTAGCTGTTGGATTTGTGGTGGGAACCATCATTGTTTCTGGCAAATTAGGTCCAAAAAGATCGTCTATTTCAAAAGACAAAAATTTTGAGTGCGGAATCGAATCTCAAGGAAATGCAAGAATCCCATTTTCAGTAAAATACTTCTTAGTTGCGATTTTATTTGTGCTTTTTGATGTAGAAGTTATTTTCTTATATCCTTGGGCAATCAATTTCAAGGAATTGGGAATGGAAGGAATGGTAAAAATGGTACTATTTATGGCTTTACTTTTGGTTGGTTTTTTCTATATCATTAAAAAGAAAGCGTTGGAGTGGGAATAAAATAAATATTTTAAAAGTTGAATTTTAAATGCTAACTGATTTTATTTTAATTTATAATTTAAAATTTACAATTCAAAATAATAACAATGACTGAATCAAAAACAAAAATGGTTGATGCTCCGGAAGGAGTTGTAGGAGAAGGTTTTTTTGCTACAAAACTAAATGATGTCGTAGGTCTTGCAAGAGCCAATTCACTTTGGCCGTTACCCTTTGCAACTTCTTGTTGCGGAATTGAATTTATGGCTACTATGGCCTCTCATTATGACTTAGCGCGTTTCGGATCTGAAAGAGTGAGTTTTTCTCCTCGTCAAGCGGATATGCTAATGGTTATGGGAACAATCTCTAAAAAAATGGCACCTATTTTACGTCAAGTTTATGAGCAAATGTCAGAACCTCGTTGGGTAATTGCTGTTGGAGCATGCGCCTCTTCAGGAGGTATTTTTGATACGTATTCAGTACTTCAAGGGATTGATAAAGTAATTCCTGTTGACGTTTATGTTCCGGGTTGTCCTCCAAGACCGGAGCAAATAGTTGACGGAGTAATGAGATTACAAGAATTGGTTAAATCTGAATCGGTACGAAGAAGAAGTTCTCCAGAATACCAAGAATTATTAGCTTCTTATAACATAAAATAATGGCTTTAGAAACCTCTGAAATTCAAGAAAAATTAACAGCAACATTTGGAGAAAGTGTGTTTAATTTCACACAAGAGAAATCTATTTTCTCGCTTGAAGTTGCTTCTGATAAAATTACCGCGGTTTTACTTTTTTTAAAAAATGATGAAACTTTGCGTTTTAACTTTCTAACCGATTTATGTGGAATTCACTACCCTGATAATGATGATAGCCATCAATTTACCGTGGTGTATCACCTTCATAATTGGATTGATAACGTTAGAATTAAAATAAAAACCTACTTGCCAGGTTCCAATCCAGAAATTAAAACAATTTCCAATATTTTTCTTTGCGCCAATTGGATGGAGAGAGAAGCTTATGATTTTTATGGTATTAACTTTATAGGCCATCCACAATTGAAACGAATTTTAAATATGGATGAGATGATCTCTTTTCCAATGAGAAAGGAATTCCCAATGGAAGACGGAGGAAGAACAGACAAGGATGACCGATTTTTTGGTAGAACAATAAACAATGCATAATTAACAATGAATAATTGATAATTATTGAAAAAAGTAAAAGTCAATTTAATTTAAATCATGAATTATCAATTTTTAATTATCAATTTTTAATTATAAATGTCAGAACTATTATTACCACCAGAGCATCGATATGCTGAAATAGTAAAAAAACGTCAAAATGAAGATGGAAGCGAGCTTTCAATTCTAAACTTAGGTCCTACGCATCCAGCAACACATGGTATTTTCCAAAATATATTGTTAATGGATGGGGAGCGAATTTTAGAAGCGGAACCTACCATTGGATACATCCACAGAGCGTTTGAAAAAATTGCAGAAAACCGACCTTTTTATCAAATTACACCGCTTACTGACAGAATGAATTACTGTTCATCACCTATCAACAACATGGCTTGGTGGATGACAATTGAAAAATTATTAGATATTGAAGTTCCTAAAAGAGCACAGTATTTAAGAGTTATCGTAATGGAATTAGCAAGAATTACCGATCACTTGATTTGTAACTCAATTCTTGGTGTAGATACTGGAGCGTACACTGGTTTCTTGTATGTATTCCAATTTAGAGAAAAAGTTTACGAGATTTACGAAGAAATATGTGGCGCTCGTTTAACAACAAATATGGGAAGAATTGGTGGTTTCGAAAGAGACTGGTCACCAGAAGCTTTTCGCAAATTAGAAGTATTTTTAGAAGAATTTCCTGTGGCTTGGAAAGAATTCGAAAACCTATTTGAAAGAAATAGAATTTTTATAGATAGAACAGTAAATGTAGGTCCAATTTCTGCTGAAAAAGCTATTTCTTACGGATTTACAGGTCCTAATTTACGAGCTGCGGGTGTTGATTATGATGTTCGTGTGGCTCAACCATATTCTTCATATGAAGATTTTGATTTCAAAGTTCCTGTAGGAAAATCGGGAGATACATACGATCGTTTTTGCGTTCGTAATGCTGAAGTTTGGGAGAGTTTGAGCATTATTCGTCAAGCTTTAGATAAAATGCCTGCTGGAAATGAATACCACGCAGACGTTCCTGCCTATTATTTGCCTCCAAAAGAAGACGTTTATCACGATATGGAATCTTTGATTTACCACTTCAAAATTGTAATGGGAGAAGTTCCTGTTCCAGTTTCAGAAGTATACCATGCCGTTGAAGGTGGAAATGGAGAATTAGGATTTTATTTAGTTACAGACGGTAGTAGAACTCCTTACAGATTGCATTTCAGAAGACCTTGTTTTATTTATTATCAAGCTTATCCCGAAATGATTAAAGGGGCATTATTATCAGATGCGATAGTTATTTTGTCGAGTTTGAATGTTATTGCAGGAGAATTAGACGCATAAAAAAATTATAAATTTTGGATTATAAATTACAAGTGATACGATTTCATTTCAACTTTAAAATTCAAAATTCAAAATAATAAAAAATGGAACATAAACATTACAAACAAGAAATTAATATCACTGATGCTTTAATGACTCGCATCAATGAGTTGATCAGTCATTATCCTGAAGATAAGAAAAAATCGGCTTTGTTGCCAGTTTTGCACGAAGTTCAAGATGCTCATGACAATTGGTTGAGTATAGAATTGATGGATAAAGTAGCCGAAATTCTTCATATTAAACCTGTTGAAGTTTATGAAGTGGTTTCTTTTTATACCATGTACAACCAAAGACCAATTGGAAAATTCATGTTTGAATTTTGCCAAACTTCCCCTTGTTGTTTGAATGGTGTAGAAGATTTAATGGATTACACTTGCAATAAATTAGGTGTAAAAGTAGGTGAACCAACTGCTGACGGACTTTTTGAAGTTCGTGGTGTAGAATGTTTAGGTGCTTGTGGTTATGCACCAATGATGCAGTTAGGAGATTTCTATCAAGAACACCTAACTAAAGAAAAAATTGATCAATTGATCGAAGACTGTAAAGAAGATAAAATTACGTTACACGATAAATAATATGTCAAAAAAAATATTATTAGACAAAATTAATGTTCCGGGAATTCATACCTATGAAGTTTACCGTCAAAATGGTGGTTATGCTTCTGTTGAAAAAGCAATAAAAAAAATGACTCCTGACGAAGTAGTAGAAGAAGTGAAAACTTCAGGGCTTCGTGGTCGTGGAGGTGCAGGATTTCCAGCAGGAATGAAATGGAGTTTTATTGATAAAAAATCTGGAAAACCAAGACATTTAGTTTGCAACGCAGATGAATCAGAACCGGGAACGTTCAAAGATCGTTATTTGATGGAGTATATTCCTCACCTGTTAATTGAAGGAATGATTACCTCAAGTTTTGCATTAGGCGCCAATTTATCCTATATCTATATTCGTGGAGAATATATGTGGATATATAAAATTTTAGAAAGAGCCATCGCCGAAGCTAAAGCTGCTGGATGGTTAGGAAAAAATATATTAGGCTCGGGTTACGATTTGGAATTGTATGTTCAAGTTGGAGCTGGAGCTTACATCTGTGGTGAAGAAACGGCATTGATTGAATCATTAGAAGGAAAAAGAGGAAATCCTAGAATTAAACCTCCATTCCCTGCGATTTCAGGTCTTTGGGCCAACCCAACAGTGGTAAATAATGTGGAAACTATTGCTGCTGTGCCTTGGATTATCAATAATTCAGGGGAAGATTATGCTAAAATTGGTATTGGACGTTCAACAGGAACCAAATTAATTTCGGCTTCAGGACACATTAAAAATCCTGGCGTTTACGAAATTGAATTGGGATTAAGCGTTTATGAGTTCATGAACTCTGATGAATATTTAGGCGGAATGAGTTCTGATCGCCCCTTAAAAGCATTTGTGCCAGGAGGAAGTTCAGTTCCCGTTTTACCAGCTGATTTAATTTACAAAACAGCAAATGGGGAAGATCGATTGATGACCTACGAATCATTAAGTGACGGTGGATTTGTTTCCGGTTCCATGTTAGGATCAGGTGGTTTTATTGTTTACAATGACACTTCTTGTATGGTTAGAAATACTTGGAATTTTTCAAGATTTTACCACCACGAAAGTTGCGGACAATGTTCTCCTTGCCGTGAAGGTACGGGATGGATGGAAAAAGTACTGCACCGAATTGAAAATGGTCATGGACGTGAAGAAGATATCGATTTGCTTTTGAGTATTCAAAGTAAAATTGAAGGTAATACTATTTGTCCGTTAGGTGATGCTGCAGCTTGGCCAGTGGCTTCTGCAATTCGTCACTTTAGAGAGGAGTTTGAATACCATATTCGATTTCCAGAAAAAATAAAAAATAGAGATCACTTTGTGGCAGAGCCTTTCGAAAAGGTAAAACACTTGGTTTCTAAATTAACAGTTTAAAAGTTGATGGTTGATAGTTAATGGATTTCTAAAACTAACAACCAACAACCAACAACCAATATTATGAAAGTAACTATAGATGGTCAAGCGATTGAAGTAGAACCAGGAACAACAATCCTGCAAGCTGCGCGTATGATTGGTGGGGAGAGTGTTCCTCCAGCAATGTGCTATTATTCAAAACTAAAAGGAAGTGGCGGAAAATGCCGTTGTTGTTTAGTGGAAGTTGCAAAAGGTAGCGAAGCCGATCCAAGACCGATGCCAAAACTAGTGGCTTCTTGTGTAACAGGATGCCAGGACGGTATGGAAGTAAACAGTATCTCATCAGAAAGAGTAACGGAAGCTAGAAAATCGGTGACGGAATTTTTATTGATCAATCATCCTTTGGACTGCCCGGTTTGTGATCAGGCAGGAGAATGTGATTTGCAAAATTTAAGTTTCAAACACGGAAAATCTGAAACGAGATACATTGAAGAAAAAAGAACTTTTGAACCTGAAGATATTGGTCCAAATATTCAATTGCACATGAATCGTTGTATCCTTTGTTACCGATGCGTAATGGTTGCCGATCAATTGACAGACAATCGTGTTCACGGGGTAATGGATAGAGGTGACCACTCTAATATTTCAACTTGTATATCAAAAGCAATCGACAACGAATTTTCTGGAAATATGATTGATGTTTGTCCTGTGGGTGCTTTAACCGATAAAACCTTTCGATTCAAATCGAGAGTATGGTTTAACAAACCTTACAATGCGCACAGAGATTGCGATAAATGTTGTGGAAAAACCACTGTTTGGATGTTTGGTGACGAAATTCAAAGAGTAACAGGAAGAAAAGACGAGTACCATGAAGTGGAAGAATTCATTTGCAATAGTTGTCGTTTTGACCATAAAGAAGTTTCTGATTGGGTAATTGAAGGACCTAGAAAATTTGAGAAAGATTCGGTAATCAATCAAAACAAATACAACAGAAAAATAGAACCAGTTCATATTGCTACGGAAGTTGGAATCCTTAAAGGAAGAGACCAAGATCGTAAAAAAATCAGTATGCCAGAGGTACCATTGAGCAAAGAGGAAGAACAAGAATTTCAAAAAGGTAATCTTTAGATGATGGATAATACTATTATAATCGAAAAAAGTGTCATCATTTTAGTTGTTTTTGCAATTACGATGTTGATGGCAATGTATTCTACTTGGGCAGAGCGTAAAGTTGCTGCTTGGTTGCAAGACAGGGTTGGTCCTAACAGAGCGGGTCCACTTGGATTATTCCAACCGCTTGCCGATGGATTAAAATTATTTTCTAAAGAAGAATTTGAGCCAAACACACCAAATAAATTCTTATTTGTTGTTGGCCCAGCAATTGCAATGAGTACGGCATTAATGACTAGTGCTGTAATTCCATGGGGAGATAAATTGCACCTTTTCGGTAGAGATATTTTACTTCAAGCTACCGATATTAATGTAGCTGTTCTATATGTTTTCGCAGTAGTTTCAGTAGGAGTTTATGGAATTATGATTGGTGGTTGGGCTTCTAATAATAAATTTTCATTGATTGGAGCCATTCGTGCTGCATCACAAATGATTTCTTATGAAGTTGCGATGGGGCTATCGATAATTGCTTTATTAATGATGACAGGAACATTAAGTTTAAGGGAAATTTCGGCTCAACAAGAGGGAATGAACTGGAATGTTTTTTACCAACCTTTATCCTTCTTGGTTTTTTTAATTTGTGCTTTTGCTGAAACCAACAGAACACCATTTGATTTAGCAGAATGTGAAACCGAGTTAATTGGTGGATATCATACTGAATATTCTTCCATGAAAATGGGATTCTACTTGTTTGCTGAATATGCGAATATGTTTATTTCTTCTGCAATTTTAGCTGTTTTATTCTTCGGGGGTTATAATTATCCAGGAATGAGTTGGGCGGTTGAAAATTGGGGAGTGAATATTGCCAATGTATTAGGAATTGTTGCCTTGTTTATAAAAATATGTGGATTCATATTTTTCTATATGTGGGTAAGATGGACGATTCCAAGATTTAGATACGATCAGTTGATGAATTTAGGATGGAGAATTTTGATTCCCTTATCAATTGTGAATATTGTTATTACAGGA
>RFPP01000039.1 GCA_009926065.1 Flavobacteriaceae bacterium | reverse complement strand
AAAACTCGTTTTTTAAACAAGGGCTTAAAGTGGAAAGCCGGAGGTGGCTTCTGATTGGTTAGAATTAAAAAAATTAGATCAAATTAATGCTAATTTGCAATTAGTTGCGAGTATGTATTGCGAGGTTTTTAGTAAACCCGTATATTTGCGTTCACAAATTTAAAAAAATGATTAAGATTACTTTGCCTGACGGGACTGTTAAAGAGTTTAAAATTGGTACTACACCAATGGATGTTGCTATTAGTATTAGTGAAGGTTTTGCAAGAAATGTGCTTTCTGCAGACTATAACGGAACTACGATTGAAACTTCTACCCCTTTAACGACGGATGGTGCACTTGTTTTATATACTTGGAATGACGAGAATGGAAAGAAAGCTTTTTGGCATTCTACTTCGCACGTTATGGCGCAAGTATTGGAAGAATTGTATTCAGGAATTAAATTAACTCTTGGTCCAGCAATTAGCAACGGATTTTATTATGATGTAGATTTTGAAGATCACAAAATTACCGATGCTGATTTTAAGAAAATTGAAGATCGTATTTTAGAAATTTCTAGAGAAAAACACGAATTTAAAATGCGTTCGGTGTCAAAAGCTGAGGCATTGGAAGTTTATAAAGATAACGTCTATAAGACAGAATTAATTTCAAATTTAGAAGACGGAACGATTACTTTTTGTGATCACTCTACTTTTTCTGATTTATGTCGTGGTGGTCATATTCCGAATACTGGAATTATCAAAGCGGTGAAAATTATGAGTGTAGCCGGTGCCTACTGGCGTGGTGATGAGAAAAACAAACAATTAACGAGAGTATATGGGGTTTCTTTTCCAAAGCAAAAAGACCTAACTGAATATTTAGAATTACTTGAAGAGGCAAAACGTCGCGATCATAGAAAATTAGGTAAAGAATTGGATTTATTTTCATTTTCACAAAAAGTGGGGCAAGGATTACCATTGTGGTTACCAAAAGGAGCTGCATTGAGAGATCGACTGGAGCAATTTTTGAAAAAAGCACAGAAGAAAGCGGGTTACGAGCAAGTAATTTCACCACATATTGGTCAGAAAGAGTTGTATGTAACTTCTGGACATTACGCAAAATATGGTGCCGATAGTTTTCAGCCGATTTCTACTCCTGCAGATGGAGAAGAATTTTTACTAAAACCGATGAACTGCCCTCACCACTGTGAAATATACAATACTAAACCTTGGTCATATAAAGATTTGCCTAAGCGATATGCTGAATTTGGAACTGTTTACAGATACGAACAAAGTGGAGAATTACATGGATTGACTCGTGTTCGAGGATTTACACAAGATGATGCCCATATATTTTGTACACCAGAACAACTAGATGAGGAATTCAAAAAAGTAATTGATTTGGTGTTGTATGTTTTCAGTTCTTTAGGATTTGAAAATTTCACTGCACAAATATCATTACGAGACAAAGAAAACAGAGATAAATACATTGGATCTGATGAAAATTGGGAAAAAGCAGAAAATGCAATTATCAATGCTGCTGCAGATAAAGGGTTAAATACTGTTATAGAATATGGTGAAGCGGCTTTTTACGGTCCGAAGTTGGATTTCATGGTAAAAGATGCTTTAGGTAGACAATGGCAATTAGGAACTATTCAAGTAGATTATAATTTGCCTGAGCGTTTTGAATTGACTTATAAAGGGTCTGATAATGAATTACATAGACCGGTTATGATTCACCGGGCTCCATTTGGATCAATGGAAAGATTTATTGCAATTTTGCTAGAACATACCGCAGGAAACTTCCCGCTTTGGTTGATGCCAGAACAAGCAATTATACTGTCTTTGAGTGAGAAATATGAAAATTATGCAAAAAAAGTTTTAAATCTCCTAGAAAATCACGAAATTCGCGCCCTCATAGATAACAGAAATGAGACTATAGGCAAGAAAATTAGAGATGCTGAAATGCAAAAAACCCCGTATATGTTGATTGTAGGCGAGGAAGAAGAGAAAAACGGAACCATTTCAATACGTCGTCATGGACAAGAAGGAAAGGGTAATATTAGCGTTAAAATTGAAGAATTTGCTTCAATTGTTAATGAAGAAATCAACAAAACATTAAAAGTATTTACAGTTTAACTTAAATTATAAAGTCATAGCAATAAGAAACAACAGAGGATATCAACCTCGAGTAGAAAAGAAAGATGCCCATAGAATAAACAATCTTATTCGTGGAGTTCAAGAAGTTAGGCTTGTTGGAGAGAACATTGAGCCTGGAGTATTTAAACTTTCAGAAGCTTTGCGTTTAGCTGATGAATTTGAATTAGATTTAGTTGAAATTTCTCCCAATGCTGACCCGCCTGTTTGTAAGATTATGGATTATAAAAAATTCGTATACGAGCAAAAGAAGCGTGAAAAAGCTTTGAAAGCAAAATCTACTCAAGTTGTGGTAAAAGAAATTCGTTTCGGTCCACAAACAGATGAGCATGATTATGAATTTAAACGAAAAAATGCTGAGAAGTTTTTAAAAGACGGGGCAAAACTAAAAGCATTTGTATTCTTTAAAGGGCGTTCAATAATCTACAAAGATCAAGGTCAAATCTTACTTTTGAGATTAGCAACAGATTTAGAAGAATTTGGCAAAGTAGAATCTATGCCAGTTTTAGAAGGAAAGAGAATGATTATTTTCATAGCTCCTAAAAAAAAGAAATAAGTTAACCCTTTAGTTATTAGCAACAAGTTATTAGCTAAATGATAAAAATAGTAAGTAAGAATAAATTAAACACTAGGAAAAAATGCCTAAAATGAAAACCAAATCTAGCGCTAAGAAACGATTTAAAGTTACTGGTTCTGGAAAAATTAAAAGAAAGCATGCTTTCAAAAGTCATATTTTGACTAAAAAATCTAAAAAACGTAAATTAGCTTTGACACATTCAGCGCTAGTTCACACTACAGATATGAAAAGCATCAAACAACAATTAAGAATTATCTAAATGGTTATTGGTTGACAGTTAATAGTTGATGGATTTTACCAACAACCAAGAACCAACAACCCACAACTATAGTATTCTTTAGGTTAAAATAATAATTTAATAACCCTGGAGTATGGCCCTTAAGTTCCCTTGATTAAATTCGGGACGCCTGCTACAAAAAAACAGTAAAATTATGCCAAGATCGGTAAATTCAGTTGCTAAAAGAGCAAGAAGAAAAAAAATAATGAAGCAAGCCAAAGGTTTCTTTGGAAGACGTAAAAACGTTTGGACAGTTGCTAAAAACGCGGTAGAGAAAGCAATGTGCTATGCTTACCGTGATAGAAAAGTGAACAAGAGAAATTTCCGTGCTTTATGGATTCAACGTATTAACGCTGGAGCTAGATTAGAAGGAATGTCATATTCTCAATTAATTGGAAAATTAAAAGCTAATAACATCGAATTGAACAGAAAAGTTCTTGCAGATTTAGCAATGAATCATCCAGTTGCTTTCAAAGCTGTACTTAAAAAAGTAAAATAAACGTTTTATAAACTATATTTAAGATTACTTACTATAAAAAAAACCATTCTATAAGAATGGTTTTTTTTTGTTATTTACAAGTTAAGTTTTTTGCTTTTTTTTCTTAGCTGCAGGGAACAAAACATTGTTTAATATTAATCGGAAACCGGGAGAATTTGGATGTAAATCTAAAACGGTAGGTTCGTCTCCTACTCTGTGCTGGTAGTCTTCCGGATCATGACCTCCAAAAAAAGTAAAAAAACCCTTACCTTTTTGACCATGAATATACCTCGCTTCGCTATTTATTGTGTTTTCTCCCAAAATTAATACGTTTGATTTTATTTGATCTCTGGTAAAAGCAGTAGTTTGTCCCATAAAACCCTTCACAAGTTGGGTGTGATTTTGACATAACATTGTTGGTATTACATCCCACTTTGCTGAAAACTCCATCAAAGTGAAATAATCTTTCTCCATCGGTAATTGACGTTTCTCTGTCATATCTATAGATGAAAATTCATAATGTTCTGGTTTTCTATCTAAAATAAAATCTTTGAATGCAAATGTTTTTGAAAAATCTATTCTAGATTGATAATTACCTTCACTAGGATCCCCGTCAAACATTGGCTCACAAATATCAACTCCTTCAGCAGATAAAGCGATATCAAAACTATCAGTGGCGGAACACATGGCAAACATAAATCCTCCACCTATAACAAAATCTCTAATTTTTTTAGCTACCGCCAATTTCTCTTCTGAAACTTTACTATAACCCAATTTTGCAGCTAATTTCTCTGCATCATTTTTTTGTTCGATGTACCAAGGAGTGTTTCTATATGCACCAAAAAACTTACCATATTGTCCAGTAAAATCCTCGTGATGCAAGTGAAGCCAGTCATAAAGTAACAATCCATCGGATAAAACCTCTTCATCATATATTGGTGTAAAAGGAATTTCGGCATAGGTTAAAACCATAGTAACTGCATCGTCCCAAGGCTGTTTTCCTTTTGGAGTATAAACCGCAACTTTAGGCGCTTTTTCCAATATTACGTTTTCCATATTTTGAGAAGGACTTGAAATATCATCGAGAATAGCATTGGTTTCGAAATCTGAAAGAACTTCAAAACTAACTCCTCGAATTTGACATTCTTTACGAATTTCTTCTGCATCAGGTAATAGAAAAGAACCTCCTCTATAATTTAGCAACCAACTTGCTTTATATTTTTTGTCCAAGCACCAATATGTAATTCCGTAGGCTTTTAAATGGTTTTTCTGAGTTGTTTCATCCATTGGAAGCAAAATAAAAGATGCTTTCACAGAAAATGAAATAAACAAAATAAAAAGTACAACAGAATTTTTTATGTTCATTTGATAAAATATTTCTTTCAAAGATACAAGGAATTGAATAAAAAAAACACCTAAAATACAAGTAAATTTAGGTGTTTAAGATTGATATAATATTAATAATTATTTCTTACTCCATTCAGCAATATTGTCCTCATTCATTTTCACATAATCACTATTTTTAGCTATTTTAGCTGCAGCTAGTGAAATTTTAGCTGTTTCAATAGCTCCTTTTTTATCTCCTAATTTTGCCTGAATTAACGATTTTAATTTAGTATACCAATAAGGAGTAGATTTATTTAATTCCAACGCTTTGTTTATGAATGTAAGTGCTTTATTTAAATCCCCATTAGACTGTAAATAAAATTGTGCGGCTGAAAAATAATCCCCAGCTGATGGTCCAGCCATTATTTTATCGATACTTGCCATTGCCATTTTTTGAGTAGGAACCTCAAATTTTAGTGAAACTAATGTCTTTTCCCAACTGATATTCAAATAACCAAAATTATTATCTAAGTTGTTTATATCGATAGTTAAATTTTCAACATTTTTATTCAGCATTTGAGGAATCACGGAAGCTCTAACGGCTACTTCAGCTTCATCCCAAACTTCTGGAGTTCCCCAATTATCAGTTTTTGAATAGAAAATTACTTCCCAACTCTCCACTTTTGGCAAAGTAAATAAGGCATATTTACCCTTTTTTAAAGTTTTACCATCAATAACAACATCTTCGCTAAAACTAATTGTCGTATTTGAATTGGCCCCTGTTCTCCATACTTTTCCAAATGGTACTAAATCACCAAAAATATTTCTACCTTTTAATCCAGGTCGAGAATATTCAATTTCCACATCCGTTAGACCAACCATCTGATTTAAAACACATTTTGGACTTGGTTGAGGAGTTAAAATTTGTGACTGAAAAGTCAAAGAACTTAATAATAATGCTATTAGCAAAACAACTTTTTTCATGATTTTAATTTATTAATTGTTCAAATTTACGAATTCGTTGGTATAAATATAGAATAAAATTATTTATTTTTAAAATAATTTGTTTAACTTATTCTTTTAAAAGATAAACAATTGTATTTTTGTATAAAAATTTATCAAATGAAAATATATACTTTTAAAGCAACTCAAAAATTACCAATTTCTATTGATGAAGCTTGGAATTTTTTATCTGATCCTAAAAATTTAAAAATTATTACTCCTGATTACATGGGTTTTATAACGCTTTCCGGAGATGATAGACCGATGTTTCCTGGTCAAATTATACAGTATATTATTACACCAGTTTTAGGAATACCAACCAAATGGGTTACAGAAATCACTCATGTTATTGATAAAAAATATTTTGTGGACGAACAAAGATTTGGTCCTTATTCACTTTGGCATCACAAACACTTTTTAAAAGAAATTCCAGGTGGAGTAGAAATGGAAGATATAATAGATTATAAAATACCATTAGGAATTCTTGGTCAAATGGTTCATCCTATTTTGGTTAAACCAAAATTAAATGAGATATTTGAATTCAGAAGAACAAAATTAATTGAGCTTTTTGGAGAATATAAAGAAGTTTAACTATGAATATTTTTTGGTTTAGACGTGATTTAAGGATTGATGATAATAAAGGTTTCTTTGAGGCATTAAAAAGCAACTCTGAAGTTTTACCACTATTTATTTTTGATAAAAACATTTTAGACGAACTCCCAAAAGACGATGCTCGTGTTAGTTTTATCCATGAAAGATTGAATATTATGAATATGGAGCTACAGAAATTTGGTAAAAAATTAGCTGTATTTCATGGTGATCCAATTAATATTATAGAGCAATTAATTTCTGAAAATAAAATTGAAGGTGTATACACCAATCACGATTACGAACCTTATGCAAAAAATAGAGATCAAAAAATCTCTTCTATTTTAGCTAAAAAAAATATTGCATTTCATACATACAAAGACCAAGTAATCTTTGAAAAAAGCGAGGTTGTAAAAGACGATCAAACCCCGTATGTTGTTTTTACTCCCTATTCAAGAAAATGGAAAGATCTTTTTCAAAAGACAAAATTAGAACACTTTGAATCGGAGAAGTTATTGAACAATATTGCCTATCACAACTACCCTTTTCTGAGTTTAAATGAAATTGGTTTTGAACAATCAAAAATCAAAGTTGCTCAATTTAATAATGATGAAAAACTAATTTCAAATTACGAGGAAACTAGAAATTATCCTGCTTTAGAAGGAACTTCAATGATTGCACCACATCTCAGATTTGGAATTGTAAGCATTAGAAAAATTGTTGCTCGTGCAGCTTTATTTGAAAAAGAAACCTATTTAAACGAACTCATTTGGAGAGAATTTTTCATGCAAATTTTATGGCATTTTCCCCATACTTGTAAAAGTAGTTTCCGACCAAAATACGATGCTATTAAATGGAATAATAACGAAGTCGAATTTAAAAAATGGTGTGAAGGAAAAACCGGCTATCCTATTGTAGATGCTGGAATGCGAGAATTAAATGCTACTGGACATATGCACAATAGAGTGCGAATGATAGTCGCTAGTTTTTTATGCAAACATTTACTAATCGATTGGCGTTGGGGTGAAACCTATTTTGCATCAAAACTATTGGATTACGAACAATCAAGTAATGTTGGAAATTGGCAGTGGGCTGCTGGTAGTGGCGTTGATGCAGCTCCTTACTTTAGGATATTTAATCCTACGGAACAAGTCAAAAAATTTGATAAAGATTTAATTTACATCAAAAAATGGGTTCCTGAATTGCAAGATTTTACTTATCCTCAACCTATTGTAGATCATGTTTTTGCTCGTGAGAGATGCCTCCGAGTTTTTAAAGAAGCGGTTGGATAATTCTACAAATTGGCAATTACTTTATAATCCAACTCATCAAAGTGATTTACAATTTTATCAGCTTCAGATAAATCTTGAAGTTTTGAATGAAAACTATGGTAACCCACGCAGTAAATTCCAGCCGCCTTTGCAGCTAAAACTCCGTTGGTGCTGTCTTCAATTACAATGCAATTTTCTTTTGGTGCTTTTGATAATGAAGCAGCATATTCAAATATTGCGGGATGTGGTTTTGACTTTGGAAAATCTTCACCGCTAACAATATGACTAAAATATGGATGCAATCCAAAACGGCTAAAAACTCTATCGATAGTTACTTTTGAAGCTGATGATGCCAATATCAATTGCATTTCGTTTTCATGCAAATTTTTGATTAGTTTCTCTACGCCATCAAGCAATTCCAAATCTTCCTTATGATCAAAAGCATCGTTGAAAATAGTTCTTTTTCTTATAATTAAGTCTTCCACATCACTATTTAAATTGAAAATAGTTTTTACTTTTTGGAAAACATTTCTTGTAGAATTTCCTGTGAATGATGAAAATAACTCCTCGTTTACATCTATGTTTAACTCGGAAAAATGTTGAAAATAGGCAAATCTGTGAACCGGTTCGGTATCTACAATTACGCCATCCATATCAAAAATAACTGTTTGTTTCAAACTTGTTTTTACTTTAATAGATTTCTTATTACTGTTTCCGCTGCATAAAGTCCAAACAAACCAGGCATATAACTATTAGTTCCATAAAAAGATTTTTTAAAATTGCTTCCATCTGTGATTTTTAAACTACTCTGATCTTGAATTTCAGATGAAAATACAACTTTAATTCCTTTGTCAATTTTCTCAGCTTTTAAGCGTTTTTTGATAGTTTTAGCTAAAAAACAATTCATGGTTTTGCTAATATCTGCAACTTTAACCTTTGAAGCATCCATTTTTCCTCCCGCTCCCATACTGGAAATAATTTTAACTTTTTTTCTTTTACAAGCAATTATTAAATTCAATTTTGGGGTAACACTATCTATACAATCTACTACATAATCGTATTCATTACTTACAATTTCATAAGCACGTTCTGGGGAAAGGAATTCTTGAATTCTTACCAAGTTTAATTTTGGATTTATATCCAATAAACGATCTCCTACAATTTTAACTTTTAGTTGACCTACCGTTGAATGTAAAGCCGGCAATTGTCGATTGATATTTGTAATATCTACAACATCTCCATCTACTATTGCTAATGTTCCTACACCTGCTCTTGCTAAAAATTCAGCTGCAAATGACCCTACTCCTCCCAATCCAACTACTAAAACTTTAGCATTTTGTAACTTATTTAATCCTTCTGGTTTGAACAACAAAGCTGCTCTTTCTGTCCATTCTGCCATTATATTATTTATTTATTTATTTCTATTAAAAATAGAATTGAAATTAAAAGTTATAATTGCTTCAATTTCTTCCAATTTTATATTTTTATATTTTGATGCAATTTTATAAACTGCTTTTATATCTTTTTCAATTGTATCAGTTTCTAAAAATAATCGATTATTTGGAAGAGATTTAAAAACTAATTCCATCTCAGAAATTTGAAATAATGACTTTCCAAACGAAAGATAAAAACCATTTTTAATTAATTGGTTTGCCAAATCAAAATTCTTAGAAAACCCATGAATAATCATAGGAACAGTAATATTCATTTTCTTTTTGATCGCAATTACTTCTTGAAATGCACCAACGCAATGAATTATAACAGGTTTTTGATATTTTTGGGCTAATACTAATTGTTTCTCGAAAACCATTTGCTGCAAAGCTATTGAAACTTCAATTCTTTTATCCAACCCACATTCGCCAATAGCAATACAATTTTGGTACTGCAATTTACTTTCAATAATCTGTAAATCATTATTAATACTATCTTCGACAATATACCAAGGATGAATTCCAATAGAATAATTAGGAATAGATTCATCAAATTCCTGCGGATATTGATTCACAATTTCGATAACATCGTCTTGATTTGTATAACTATGGGTATGTAAATTAAAAAAAATCATGCTGCAAAAATAGTTTAAAAGTTATAAAGCCACAAAGTTTATTACCTTTGTAAATTCAAATATATTCCATGATAAAAACTGCATTTTTTCGATACATAAACAACTTCAAGGGCTTTACCAGAGAAATTTGGATTCTTGCGATTATCACCTTCATCAATAGAGCTGGAACAATGGTTCTACCATTTTTATCAAAATATCTAAAAGAAAATCTTAATTTCTCTTATAGTCAAGTTGGTTGGATAATGGTATCTTTCGGATTGGGTTCCATGTTAGGTTCATGGTTAGGGGGAAAATTAACTGATAAAATAGGTTTTTATAAAATTATGGTGTTCAGCTTATTCACAAGTGGCATTGGATTCTTATTTCTTCAGTTTGTAACCTCATTTTTTGGTTTATGTATAGGGATGTTTAGTATAATGGTAATTGCCGACATGTTTCGTCCAGCCATGTTTGTATCTCTTGGAGCTTATGCTAAACCTGAAAATAGAACTCGTGCACTTACCTTAGTTCGCTTAGCTGTGAACTTAGGTTTTGCAGCAGGACCGGCATTAGGTGGTATAATTATTATGTCATTAAGTTATCGTGGACTTTTTTGGGTGGACGGATTAACATGTATATTAGCTATTGGATTGTTTGCATTATTAGTAAAAGAGAAGAAAAAATCAATCAGCGAAATTGTAAAAATTGATGAATCAAAAAGAATTTCAGTATTCAAAGACAAAATATTTTGGGTTTTCCTATTCGTAAGTTTTGTGACTGCTATGATTTTCTTTCAATTGTTCACCACTTTACCATTATACCATCATGAAAGATTTGATTTAACCGAATTGCAAACAGGTTTATTAATGACATTAAATGGACTTTTAATATTTGCACTCGAAATGCCTATTGTTAGTTATTTTGAAAGGAAAAAAGTTCATAAATTAAAAATAATTCTCTGGGGTACCTTATTAATGTCTATTAGTTTTTATTTATTATTAATTAATATTTGGGCAGGAATTTTAGTTATAAGTATGGTATTTGTATCTATTGGTGAAATTTTTTCTTTTCCGTTTTCCAATGCATTTGCCTTAAGCCGAGCCCCATCAGGACATGAAGGACGATATATGGCAATATACACTATGAGTTTTAGTACTGCGCATATAGTAAGCTCCAAATTAGGAATGGAAATTATTGGTAATTTTGGCTACCAATTAAATTGGTTTGTAATGGGGGGATTTGGAATCTTAGCTGCTTTAAGTTGTATTTGGATTCAAAAACAATTAAAAACTGAAATTCATAAAATACAATAATATCAAAAGTAAAAACCTATTTTTACATTTTGAACAACAATTTTTTAAAATGGCTAAAGGAATTCATACGGGAATAATAGAATTAGACGAAAACGGTAATTATTTTTGCGATATCTATCTACTTGACTATCAAATGGTAACAAGGAGTTTTAAAGTAGGTGACAAAATTACAATCAAAACCGTTATTGTTAATCCTAGTGATAAATCATTTCCGATTTATGAAAAAAAATCTAGGAACTTTGCCATGGCAAATGACAAACAAGATAAATAATAATAATAATAATATGTTTAAAATCCTAGCCAAAATCAACAAACTCGTTTTACCAAGTTTAACAAAAAAAAGATTGGATGTTACCAAAGCTAAAAATTGGCAAAAAGTATTAATTGCCTACCGATATTACGTAACTGTAAGAGCATTAGATTAATTCATTTTATAAAAAAATCAATTTTGATTAATTTAAAAATACATTTGCAATTTAGACATTAATACCTATATTTGCACCCACAATTTGGCCTCGTGGCGCAACTGAATAGCGCATCTGATTACGGCTCAGAAGGTTACTGGTTTGAATCCAGTCGAGGTCACAAATCCCTTATAATTTTTTTGTAAGGGATTTATATTTTAAAGAAGTTTTTTTTATTTTACAATCAGTTGATAGTGAATATTAAAACTAAAAAAAAATACAAATCTGATAAATAATTATCTAAATTTTATATCCCCACAATCCCTTTAATTTCGGCGATAATTCGAAGTGCTAAAGCATCAGCTTCGTTTTGTGTTTTGGCCTCAGTATAAATACGAATTATAGGTTCAGTATTCGACTTTCTGAGATGCACCCAGTTTTCAGCAAAGTCAATTTTTACTCCGTCAATAGTATTAATATCCTCTGATTTGTATTTTTCGGTCATGGCAACTAAAATCGCGTCCACGTCTATTTGGGGAGTAAGCTCAATTTTGTTTTTACTCATGTAATATTGTGGATAACTTGCTCGCAACTCCGCCACAGTTTTATCTTGATTGGCTAAATACGTTAGGAATAATGCCACACCTACCAAACTATCACGACCGTAATGCAACTCAGGGTAAATAATTCCACCGTTACCCTCGCCACCAATAATCGCGTTGGTTGCTTTCATTAATTCTACTACATTCACTTCCCCGACGGCACTTGCTTGATATGAACCATTGTGCTTGTTGGTTATATCACGTAAAGCTCTGGAAGATGACATATTAGAAACTGTATTACCTGGAGTTTTGCTCAATACATAATCGGCACAAGCAACCAAAGTATATTCTTCACCAAACATTTCACCATCGTTAGAAATAAATGCCAAACGATCCACATCAGGATCAACAACAATTCCGAAATCGGCTTTTTCTTCAACTACTAATTTACAAATGTCACCCAAATGTTCCTTTAGTGGTTCAGGGTTATGCGGAAAATGTCCGTTGGGTTCACAATATAATTTCACCACTTCAACCCCCATTTGCTCTAGCAATTTAGGAATTATGATTCCCCCAGAAGAATTTACAGCATCAACAACGACTTTGAATTTGCGTTTAGCAACAATCTCAGCATCTACTAAAGGCAGGTTTAAGACTTCGTCTACGTGAATATCCATATAGGCTTCATTTTCATAAATTGTACCTAAATCATCTACTTCAGAAAAGACAAACGATTCGTCTTCAGCGATTTTTAAGATCAATTCTCCTTCAGCGGCACTCAGAAATTCCCCTTTACTATTCAATAACTTCAAAGCGTTCCATTGTTTTGGATTGTGAGAAGCAGTTAGGATAATTCCTCCATCGGCTTTTTCCAAAGGAACTGCTATTTCAACTGTAGGAGTCGTTGACAAACCTAAATCGATGATGTCAATTCCTAATCCTATTAAGGTATTGGTAATTAAATTGTGAATCATAGGTCCCGAAACTCTGGCATCGCGACCTACAACCACCGTTAATTTATCTCTTTTGCAACTATTTTTAAGAAATGTTCCATAAGCAGATGCAAATTTAACTGCGTCAACAGGCGTTAAATTATCACCTACCACCCCACCGATAGTGCCTCGAATTCCTGATATTGATTTAATTAAAGTCATGTGTCAATTTATTTATGCAAATATAATAATTTGACATAGGTTTCTGATTCATTTAGAATAAAATTCATAATTTAGGGGAATGAATTTTCTAGCCCACATTTACCTTTCGGGATCTTCCGATTTAATTAAAATTGGCAACTTTATGGCCGATGGGGTTCGTGGAAAACAATACCTCACTTATGATTCTGAAATTCAAAAAGGAATTGTCCTTCACCGCGCTATAGATACTTTTACAGATGCTCATCCGATATTTCGAAAATGCACCAAACGTTTGCATTCAGAATACCACCATTTTTCTGGGGTTATTGTCGATGTATTTTTCGATCATTTTTTAGCTAAAAATTGGAATACCTATTCTGAGGAGCCGCTTGAAAATTTTGTCAGAAATTTCTATATTTCATTGACCACTTATGAAAACCTTTTAACCGAAAAAGTGAAGATGATGCAACCTTATATGATTGAGCAAAATTGGTTATTGAATTACAAATCTATTGATGGAATAGAGAAAATACTTACGCAAATGGACCGCCGTACCAAAAACGTTTCGATGATGCGAAATTCTATAACCGAATTAAAACTATATTATTCGGAATTCGAACAAGATTTTATCAATTTCTTTGAGGAATTACGAGCATTTTCTTCAAAAAAATTACTTACTTTGTGAATCAATATTTTTACATTTAAATGAGTTTTATTTCCCAATTAGAAGCAACTTTCGACCAAAAGAGAAACGAAGAAAATGCATTTAAAATGAAAAAGTACCTAAAAAACTTGTTTTCATTTTATGGTATAAAAACGGTTGAAAGAAGAGCTGTTTTCCATGATTTACTGAAGTCTAACAAACAGGAAATTTCTGAAAATTTTAGACAAATCGCTTTGAAATTATTGAAAAAAGAATTTCGTGAGTTGCATTATTGTGGAATTGAAATATTGATTAAAAACTTGAAAAAAAACTATCAAAAAGACGATATTAAATTGATAGAAACCTTTTTGATAACTAATTCCTGGTGGGACAGCGTGGATACTATTTCGAAATATCTATTGGGGCAGTATTTAATTGAATTCCCAAATGAAACCGAAAAAGTAATCGAACGCTTTTCAAATTCTGAGAATATGTGGCTGAATCGAAGTGCTATACTTTTCCAATTGGGCTATAAAAAGAAAACTAATTACGAATTGCTATTTTCAGAATGTTTAAAACACTCTAAATCTAAAGAATTTTTTATCCAAAAGGCAATTGGCTGGGCATTAAGAGAATACGGAAGCATAAATCCGGGTTTGGTATTAAATTTTGTAAACAAAAGCGATTTAAAACTATTGAGCAGAAAAGAAGCCATAAGAAAAATTGATATAACAATATAATAGAAGTAATTTCGTAGATTAACAAACGTAATGTTGAATAGAATCATAAATAAATTGGAGTCTGCTGTGTGCTGGGCGCAATCAAAACTGACAGAAAAACAATTCATTTTCATGTCGAGTGTATTGGTTGGAATCTCATCTTCGGTAGCTGTAATTATCTTAAAGAGTTTTGCACATTCTGTATTTTCATTTGCTACAGAAATCAACGGAATTTTAAAATTGAGTTTTATCAATAGTATTTTACCAATTGTGGGAATTCTGTTAACTTTATTTGTTGTAAAACGACTTTTAGGCGGATCAATTGAAAAAGGAACATCTCAGATTTTATATGCAGTAGCAAAAAAATCGAGTATTATTCCAAAAAAACAAATGTATGCTCAAATTGTAACTAGCTCATTAACAGTTGGTTTAGGAGGTTCTGCGGGTTTAGAAAGCCCCATCGTTATTACCGGTGCAGCCTTTGGATCTAATTATTCACAACGGTATAAATTAAGTTATAAAGATCGAACTTTATTAATAGGTTGCGGCGTTGCGGCAGGAATTGCAGCGGCATTTAACGCCCCAATTGCAGGAGTTTTATTTGCAATAGAAGTGCTTTTAGTCGATGTGAGTATTTCAGCATTTACCCCTATTATGATTGCAGCTGCAACAGGCGCTTTAGTTTCTGTAATGGTTTTAGACGAAAGTGTTTTGTTAAATTTCGATCAAAAGCAATCGTTCAATTATCACTTTACTCCGTATTATATTTTGCTTGGAATTTTTACCGGGTTTATAGCGGTTTATTACTCTCGAAATTTTCAAAGGGTGGAGCACTTTTTCGGAAAATTAAAATTGGGTCCGTATAAAAAAGGATTTTTTGGTGCGACTTTATTAGCGATAATCATTTTTATTTTTCCAACTTTATTCGGCGAAGGTTATGAAAGTATAAGAACTTTATCAGAAAATGATCCTGGACAATTATTAGAAAACACGCTATTTAGTGATTTCAGAAACAATAGCTTGGCGTTATTAATTTTCGTTGGTGCTACGATGTTGTTGAAGGTATTTGCTACGGGAATTACACTTGGTAGCGGCGGAAACGGAGGGAATTTTGCTCCTTCCCTATTTTTAGGCTCATACACCGGATTTTTCTTTTCGAAATTGATCAATTTAACAGGGTTTACCAAGTTACCAATAAGTAATTTTACAATGGTGGGAATGGCAGGAATATTAAGCGGATTGTTTCATGCACCATTAACTGCAATATTTCTAATTGCTGAAATTACGGGTGGTTACGACTTAATGATACCGCTGATGATTGTGTCTTCAATTAGTTTTGCAATTTCAAAAAGATTTGAAAAACACTCTTTGGATGTGAAAAATTTAGCTCGAAAAGGAAATGCATTTACAAGTAATAAAGACACTAATATTTTAGCCACTTTAGATATAAATTCTATTATTCAAACCGATTATTTAACGGTTAAAATGGAAAATAATTTGTTGGCTTTAGTTCAAATGATATCCAATTCCAATCAAGTGGTTTTTGCGGTGGTTAATGACGAACAGGAATTAATTGGAGTGATTTATTTTAATGAAATTCGTGACATTATATTCAGTGATTTCAGGGTAAAATACACACCGATAAACGAAGTTATGCATCCTCCGAAAGAAATTATCTACCCAACAGATAGCATGGAAACGGTAATGGATAAATTTGAAAAGACCAAGGTCGTTTTCCTGCCGGTGATTAAAAATGGTAAATACCACGGATTTATCTCCAAATCGAATGCTCTTGAAGCCTATCGAAGTATGTTGAAAACAATGACAATTGAGTAAATTGAAGTTAAAGTATTAACAAAATCTTGATAAGCGTTGTATCGAAAGTTAAAATCAAAATGGTAACTTTGCGTTTTGATCCAAAATATGCTAGAAAAAGATAATACTATTGAAGTTTTAGGAGCGCGAGTTCACAATCTGAAAAATATTGATGTTTCCATTCCAAGAGAAAAATTAGTTGTTATCACCGGACTTTCGGGCTCTGGCAAATCTTCATTAGCATTTGACACCATATATGCCGAAGGACAACGAAGATATGTGGAGACTTTTTCGGCGTATGCGCGTCAATTTCTTGGTGGTTTAGAACGACCGGATGTTGATAAAATTGATGGACTTTCTCCTGTAATTGCAATAGAACAAAAAACAACTAGCAAAAGTCCTCGCTCTACTGTGGGAACCATCACTGAGATTTATGATTTTCTTAGATTACTTTTTGCTCGAGTTGGAGATGCTTACAGTTATAATACAGGAGAAAAAATGGTTTCCTACAATGATGAGCAAATTAAAAATTTGATTATTAAAGATTTTAAAGGAAAACGTACAAATATTCTTGCACCAGTAATTAGAGCTCGAAAAGGGCATTATGGTGAATTGTTTCAACAAATTGCCAAACAAGGATTTCTGAAAGTTCGTGTCAATGGAGAAATAAAAGATATCACCGTTGGAATGAAATTAGACCGCTACAAAACACACGACATAGAAATTGTGATTGATCGAGTGCTTATAGATTCATCAGATGACAATGATAAGAGATTGCTAGAGAGTATCAAAACGGCGATGCATCACGGTGAAAATGTGATCATGGTTTTGGACCAAGATTCTAATATCGTTCGTTATTTTAGTCGGAATTTAATGTGTCCTACCACTGGGATTTCATATCAAAATCCAGAGCCAAATTTGTTTTCCTTCAATTCCCCGAAAGGAGCTTGCGATCACTGTAATGGTTTAGGAACTGTCAATGAAATTAACGTTAAAAAGATAATTCCAAATACTAAACTATCTATAAAAAGTGGTGGTTTTGCGCCCTTAGGCGAATATAAATCTACTTGGATTTTCAAACAATTGGAGATTATCGGAGAAAAATACAATTTCAAAATTACCGATCCAATTGAAAAAATTCCTGAAGAAGCTATGGATATCATTCTAAATGGTGGAAAAGATAAATTCTCAGTCGAATCAAAAACATTGGGAATTACCAAAGAATATAAAATTGATTTTGAAGGAATTTCTCACTTTATTAAAAACCAACATGATGAAAGCGGTTCGGCAACAATTAAACGTTGGGCCTCTGATTTTATGGACAAAGTAAAATGTCCGGTTTGTGAAGGTTCAAGATTAAAAAAAGAATCATTATTTTTCAAAATTAACGAAAAGAACATCGTTGAATTAAGTAATTTAGATATTTCAGATTTAACTAAATGGTTTAACGATTTAGATGCACATTTATCCACCAAGCAAAAACTTATAGCCTCTGAGGTAATAAAAGAGATTAAGAATCGATTAGACTTTTTGATGAATGTAGGTTTAGATTATTTGGCTTTAAGCCGAAGTTCAAAATCTTTATCTGGTGGCGAGGCACAACGCATTCGATTAGCAACGCAAATTGGTTCGCAATTGGTGGGTGTTTTGTATATTTTGGATGAGCCAAGTATTGGCTTGCACCAAAGAGACAACGACAAATTAATTCATTCTTTAGAACAATTACGAGATATTGGAAATTCCGTTATTGTGGTTGAACACGATAAGGATATGATAGAGCGTGCCGATTATGTAATTGATATAGGTCCGAAAGCAGGAAAATATGGTGGCCAAATAATCAGTAAAGGAACACCAGCAGAAATTTTGAAAGAAAATACCATAACTGCGATGTACCTTAATGGCGAGATGAAAATTGAAGTTCCAAAAAAGAGACGCTCTGGAAATAGTAAAACTTTAAAATTAACTGGTGCCTCAGGAAATAACTTAAAGAATGTTACAATAGAAATCCCACTTGGCCAACTTACTTGCGTAACGGGGGTTTCAGGAAGTGGAAAATCAACGTTGATAAACGAGACGCTTTATCCAATATTAAATGCCTATTATTTTAATGGGGTGAAAAAGCCAAAACCATATAAGAAAATTGAAGGTTTAGAGCATATAGATAAAGTAATTGACATCGATCAAAGTCCAATTGGAAGAACACCGAGGTCAAACCCTGCAACGTATACAGAGGTTTTCACAGAAATTAGAAATCTATTTACGATGACTTCTGAAAGTATGATTCGCGGTTATAAAGCGGGAAGATTTAGTTTTAATGTTGCGGGTGGAAGATGCGAAACTTGTGAAGGTTCGGGAGTTAGAACAATTGAAATGAACTTTTTACCCGATGTTTACGTTGAATGTGAAACGTGTCAAGGAAAGAGATTTAACAGGGAAACTCTTGAGATTCGATACAAAGGAAAATCAATTTCGGATGTATTAAATATGACCGTTGATGAGGCAGTTCCGTTTTTTGAAATGATACCAAAAATTCATCGAAAAATTAAAACCATTCAGGATGTTGGCCTGGGCTATATTACTCTTGGTCAGCAAAGTACTACCCTTTCTGGTGGCGAAGCACAACGAATTAAACTTGCCGGAGAATTGTCAAAAAAAGATACAGGAAATACTTTTTACATACTTGACGAACCCACTACAGGACTACATTTTGAAGACATTCGAGTATTAATGGAAGTAATCAATAAATTAGTCGACAAAGGAAATACCATATTAATTATTGAACATAATATGGACGTAATTAAATTGGCGGATTACATTATCGATATTGGTCCCGAAGGCGGAAAAGGTGGCGGAGAAGTTGTTGCAAAAGGAACTCCTGAAGAAATTGTAAAAAATAAAAAAAGCTACACTGCACAATTTTTAAAAAAAGAATTACTTTAGTAGGCTGATTTTTTTTAAAATTTTGTAATTTTAAATAATAAACAAAAATAAAACTATAAAACCTAGCCCCGATGGAATTGGAAATCCCACGCTTTTTAGCGTGGATTGCAAAGAACAGCGGGAATAGCTCCAAAAAAAATACTATGAAATTAGAGGACTTTAATAATGATGAAGATAAAGTAATTCAGGACAAACTGAAGCAAAAGACTTGGAATGAAATTCGTGCCAATGATTCTTGGGCAATTTTCAAGATTATGGCGGAATTTGTAAATGGTTATGAAAGTATGAGTAGAATTGGCCCTTGCGTTACGATTTTTGGATCTGCGAGGACTAAAACTGATGATCCATTTTATTTATTAGCGGAAAAAATTGCTTTCAAAATTGGAAAAGCGGGCTACGGAGTGATTACTGGTGGAGGTCCAGGAATAATGGAAGCGGGTAATAAAGGAGCTAGTTTAGGTGGCGGTGCTTCAGTAGGATTGAATATTGATTTACCTTTTGAACAACATTTTAACCCTTATATTGATCGTGATAAAAATTTGAATTTCGATTATTTCTTTGTCAGAAAAGTGATGTTTGTAAAGTATTCTCAAGGTTTTGTAATTATGCCAGGAGGGTTTGGAACATTAGATGAAATGTTTGAAGCGATTACTTTAATTCAGACTAAAAAAATAGGAAAATTTCCAATTATATTGGTTGGAAGAACCTTTTGGTCAGGACTTATGGAATGGATAAAAACGGTTTTAATTGAGCAATATAAAAATGTAAGTCCGGAGGATTTAAATTTAATAAAAATTGTAGATACTGAAGATGAAGTGATTGAAGTATTGGATAATTTCTATAAAAAATACAATTTATCACCTAATTTCTAAAAAAAATATAGATTAGTAAATCGCATTATAGACCCAATTAAATTGAATGAAAAATACAATTTAATTGGGTTTTATT
>RFPP01000038.1 GCA_009926065.1 Flavobacteriaceae bacterium | reverse complement strand
AAACCAATTTCAACACTTATTTTTGGTTGTTTTATTATTTGCATCAAATGTTCTTTATTTTTCTAGAACAATGATTGTGGCTGCAATAATTTTATTAATTACAATATACGGATATACCATAATTACTAAAAGAGGCCTTAAAATAATTGGAGTGGTTTTAGTGTCAATTTTGGTGTTTTACGGGTATTTATTTTCTATAAAAATTTCAAGAAACCAACCTGGATTGGAGTCGTTTTTGTATAAAGTAAAAAATGCTCCATCTGAAATTTTCAAAACAAAAATCGACAGAGAAAATCACAAAGACCTTTGGGACCACTGGCGCGGATATGAAGCCAAAAGAGCGTTTGCATTAATGGAAAAAGATCCCAAAAGTTATGTAATCGGAACTGGATATGGTTCTTTGGTAAATCTTAAGTTTTTTGCACCATTAACAGAAAACTATAAAGACAAAGGAATTAAATACATTTCCGAACTTCACAATGGCTACGTTTATATTTATTATAAAACTGGAATTTTTAGCCTCTTTTTGTACTTGGTTTTTTTAATTAATCTCTATATTAAAATATATTATAATAAAAATTTTGAAACCTACTTTATTTCCGCAATTGGAGTAGCTTTTCTATTTACAACATTAACAATTACGGGCATGTATAACTCAAGAGATGTAATTGTTTTCCTACTTGGCGCCTTGTTATTTTTTGAAAAAAAGTATAATGATGTAACCAATTAATTTTCGGGTAAAAATGAAAGTGCTTTTTCAAACAAGAACTAATCTATTTGATGCTCCCGGGGGAGATATGATACAATTGCTAAAAACCAAAGAACACCTTGAAAAATTAGGGGTTGAGGTTGATGTATCCTTAGAATTTGAACCGGATTTATCAAAATATGACTTGGTTCATTTATTCAATTTGATGGAACCGCAGGACATTTATTTACAAATGTTAAATGCCAAAAAGCAGAACAAAAAAATCGCTTTATCAACTATTTATGGGCTTTATACCGAATTTGAAAGAAAAGCGCGTGGAGGATTGTTTCAAAAACTTGCCAATGTACTCTCACCTTACCAAATTGCCTATATAAAAACAGTAATTAAACAATATTATGAAAACCGTTTTCACAAAGGAGTTTTCAAAATGTTGTACAAAGGCTATTATGGTTTAATGAAAGAAATAGTAGACAATACCGCAATTTTTTTACCGAATTCTGTTTCTGAAATGAATCGAGTTGCAGCTGAATTTAAACTTAAAAACTACATTTTTGCAGATATTCCTAACGCGATTGACAAAACCGTTTTTTCTGATGAAAAAGATAATAAACCCAATCAATTTTCACAATTTCAAGATTGTATCCTTTGCGCCGCAAGAATTGAAGGAAGAAAAGAGACCTTAAACTTAGTTCGGGCCGTAAAAGACACAAATTATAAGTTAGTATTAGTTGGAAAAGAGTCAAAAAATCAGAAAAAATATGTTCAGAAAGTGCATCAAGAAGCTGGCGATAATGTGATTTTTTTAGGCGCAATTCCTCACGATGATTTGAAAGAATTATATAAGGTTGCCAAAGTTCACGCTTTGGTAAGTTGGATGGAAACACCCGGTCTTTCCTCTATTGAAGCCGCCGCTATGGGTTGTAATATTGTAGTTACCAGAAAAGGCGATACCTACGATTATTTCGAAAACTACGCCTTCTATTGTGAACCAGACGATGTTAACTCAATAAAAGAAGCAATAGATAATGCATTTACATCTTCAGTTAATCCAAAACTAAAACAAAAGATATTAGAGAACTATACTTGGGAAAAAACGGCTGAAGAAACCTACAATGCTTATAAAAAAATGCTAAACATAACGATTAATTAATCTTCTTAAAAGCATCTTAATTCCTTAAATTTCTTATTTTAGCCAACTGATTGAAATTATCAAATGAAAATAGCTATTTTAGGAACGCGAGGAATCCCCAACCATTATTCGGGATTTGAGCAATTTGCTGAATTTTTTTCGGTATTTCTTGTGGAGAAAGGACACGATGTGTATGTTTATAATTCCCACAACCATTTGTATCAAGAAAAAACATTTAACGGCGTAAATATAATTCATCAATATGATCCGGAATATATATTAGGAACTTTCGGGCAATTTATTTATGATTATAATTGCATAATGGATTCCCGAAAACGAGATTTTGACATTATTCTGCAACTCGGCTATACCAGCAATTCAATTTGGTATTTCTTACTTCCTAAAAAACCTATTATCATTACTAATATGGACGGTTTGGAGTGGAAACGCACTAAATATTCTAAACCAGTTCAACAATTTTTAAAATTTGCTGAGAGATTAGCCGTAATAAGCAGTGATTTTTTAATCTCTGATTCCTTGGGAATTCAAACCTATATTGATAGTAAATACAACGTTTCTTCAACTTATATTGCCTACGGAGCCAAGGTTTTTAAAAATCCAAACGAAAAAATTTTAAAAGATTATAATGTTGAAAAACACAATTATAATATGATTATGGCTCGTTTTGAACCAGAAAATAATATAGAAACCGTCCTTGATGGAATTGTTTTAGCGGGGCATGAAACCACCGTTTTAGTACTTGGAAATTATAAAACGAAGTATGGCGAATACCTAAAAAACAAATATCAATCTTTTAGTCCAATCCGATTTATAGGTGTTGAATTTGACATTAACAAACTAAATAATTTAAGATATTTCTCTAATTTTTATTTTCATGGACACTCTGTTGGAGGGACCAATCCTTCTTTGCTTGAAGCTATGGCCTCTAAAGCATTTATTATTGCTCACGATAATTTTTTTAATAAAGCAATACTAAAAGATAATGGTTATTATTTTTCAAATCCCGACGATATTAAAAATATTTTAGATACAATCAAAAAAAATGATAACTTGCAATTAGTTCAAAATAACTTTGAAGCGATTGAAAATGAATTTAATTGGGATAAAATAAATGGAGAATATCTTCAACTTTTCGAAGAATGCATTTCAAAATCTAAAGCAGGAATATAACAGCCACTCTTCGTTATTATTTGTTTTACTAGCATTATTGTGTATTCCATTAGGATATGCATTTAACAGTCTTTCCCTGGCGTTATTAATCATTATTACGCTAATCAATTTTAAAAAAGCAAACTTCAGCTTCAAAAATTACTTAATTTTTCCAATAGCTTTGTATCTGTTGATGCTGTTGTCATATACTTGGTCAATTGATACCGACAGAACGATAGCCGCAATTTTTAAAGAATTACCACTTTTATTATTCCCCATTTGTTTTCTGTTATTTCGTTCTTTTTCAGATGTTGAAAAACAAAAAATCATAAAAGGATTCAGTTACGGAATGACGGCATTCGCTGTTTTTTATTTAATTAAAGCATCTGTTCGATTCTTAAGTTCTCAGGACACCTCGGTATTCTTTTATCATGAATTGGTTACAAAAGATGTAAATGCTATTCACGTATCTGTTTATATGGCAGTTTCCTTTTTTTACTTTTTGGTTAAACCAATAAAAACAAACTGGGATAAATTGGCTTTAGCCATATTGTTTATAATGGTTTTTCTATTATCGTCTAAAAATATTGTCATTGTATTCATGGGACTTTTAGGGTATTACTATTTGTTTTTTTCCAAGATAGCTAAAAAATTACGTCTTAGAAATTTGATATTATTACTTGTTATTCTTTCTTCCCTTCCTTTCATCGGCAAAGTAAAAGAACGATTTAAGCAAGAATATGAAACCATAATGACCGATAGTAGTGTAAATGATGTAATTAATAAAGGATCAGAAACAGTATACAATGTAAGCATCAAACAAGCTTGGAATAACGATACGTTTAAGCCTAATGATTTTTTCCCAGGAACTGCTTTTAGGGTTTATCAGTTTAGAATTTTCATGGAATTTCTTAAAGAAGAAGCTATTTTTTGGAAAGGGTTTGGTCTAGACGCTTCCTATTCTAAAATTGAAGAGAAAGCAATACAATATCATCTTTTCTTAGGCAATCAATTTCAAGAAGGATATCAAAAGATGAATTTTCATAATCAGTATATACAAACTTTTGCCGAGTTAGGCGTTTTTGGTTTATTGTTATTACTAATTATGCTTGTGCTATCAGTTAGAAATGCTATCGACTCAAATAATTATTTTCACATAGCCTTTTCGATATTGATAATTTCTTTGTTTTTTACGGAATCTTTCCTTTGGAGACAAAGAGGAGTTACATTTTTTATCGTAATGTATTGTTTATTAAACACTAAAATAAAATCTGAACAAACAATTGCAATTTGATATAATATTATAATAATTTTAACGTTTTAAACACAATATAAAGTAAAACGAAATCGCATCCAAATATGAAAAGAATTTTAATTACAGGAGCCGCGGGTTTTTTAGGCTCCCACCTATGTGATCGTTTTATTAAAGAAGGCTACCATGTTATCGGTATGGATAATCTAATTACGGGAGATTTAAGAAATATCGAACACCTTTTTAAATTGGAAAATTTTGAATTTTATCATCATGATATCACCAAATTTGTTCATGTTCCAGGAGAATTACATTATATTTTACACTTCGCATCACCAGCAAGTCCAATAGATTATTTAAAAATTCCAATTCAAACACTGAAAGTGGGATCTTTAGGAACGCACAATCTTTTGGGTTTAGCTCGAGTAAAAAATGCCAGAATTTTAATTGCTTCTACTTCTGAAGTATACGGGGATCCTTTAGTTCACCCACAAACAGAAGAATATTATGGAAATGTAAATACCATAGGACCCAGAGGGGTTTATGACGAAGCAAAACGTTTCCAAGAATCGATCACAATGGCCTACCACACTTTTCACGGTGTAGAAACTAGAATCGTAAGAATTTTCAACACTTATGGCCCAAGAATGAGACTTAATGACGGAAGAGTAATTCCAGCATTTATCGGTCAAGCTTTAAGAGGAGAAGATTTAACCATTTTTGGGGATGGAATGCAAACACGCTCTTTTTGTTATGTTGACGATCAAATTGAGGGAATTTTCAGACTGCTTCATTCGGACTATGTTTATCCAGTGAATATTGGAAATCCAGACGAAATTACCATTAAAGATTTTGCCGAAGAAATCATTAAATTAACCGGGACCAATCAAAAAGTTGTATATCATCCACTACCAATTAACGATCCATTACAACGTCAACCAGATATTACAAAAGCAAAGAAAATATTGGGCTGGGAAGCAAAAGTTTCTAGAGAGGAAGGAATGAAAATTACCTACGAATATTTTAAATCGCTTTCTAAAGAGGAATTGTTAAAGGAGGAACATAAAGATTTTTCAGGTTATATAAAATAGAATGACGGCAGCTCAATCAAGTAGATATTCAAAATATATAAGACCAATAAGTATTGTATTTGACTTATTAGTAATAGCGGGTTTGGGGATTTATTTTTTTGAAGGAATAGTATTAAAATTTAATACATATATTACTTATTTACTTATTTCTTGGTCAATAATAGCTTTTCTAATTAAATTTTATGAAGTTTATAGATTTACTACTCCAGTAGAAATTATTACCAAGATTTTAAAGCAATGCACATTATTTTCATTATTAATAATTGCCTACTATCCGTTTACTCTAGAAGTGGTTTTTAATGAAAAAGCAGTTTTACTTTTTGTGCTTTTTTTCACCATTTTAATCACTATTTTTAAATTTCTCTTATTTTATTACCTAAAAAAATATAGAATAATCACAGGGAGCAATTATAGAAATGTTGTAATTATCGGTTACACCGAAGAATCAATTCGACTAAAAGAACTTTTTGAAGATAGAATTGACTATGGATATCGATTTTTAGGTTATTTTTCAAATAAAAGCAAATCGCCAGAAATATCAGGTAATTTGGAAGACTTAAAAACGTTTATACTTAATAACAAAGTTGATGAAATTTTTAGTTCTTTGGAAGAAATGACCAATGATCAAACTATAAATATGGTAGAGTTTGCAGATACAAATAAAATAAATATCAAATTTATCCCAGGATCGAAAGAAATATTTTCTAAAAATTTAAAAATAAATTATTTAGAAATGTTTCCGGTTTTAACCATGCAAAAAACAATTTTGCACGAACCGTCGATAAAAATAATAAAAAGAATATTCGACATTGTTTTTTCTTTATTGGTTATTATTTTTCTACTTTCTTGGATAGTTCCAATACTTGCAATTTTAATAAAGTTAGAATCAAAGGGCCCTGTTTTTTTTAAACAAGGCAGACCTGGTTTAGAAGAAAATGAATTTTATTGTTACAAGTTTCGCTCCATGAAATTAAATGAAGACACCGAATCTGAAGCTTCAAAAAATGACCCTAGAGTTACTAAAACAGGAAAATTCATGAGGAAAACGAGTATGGATGAATTGCCACAATTTATCAATGTATTGTTTGGAGACATGTCGGTTGTAGGCCCAAGACCACATTTATGGTCTCAAAATAAATCCTACGGAAATAAAATAAAAAAATACATGGTAAGACACTATGTAAAACCCGGAATTACTGGATTGGCGCAAGTAAAAGGATTTCGAGGCGAAATAGAATCGGACGAAGACATGATTAACCGGATTAAATTTGATGTATTCTATATCGATAATTGGTCGTTAATTTTAGATATTAAAATAATTATCCAAACGGTCATCAATATTATAAAAGGAGAAAAAAAGGCATATTAATTCTTTTGCCTATTTAAACCTAAATAATTATATAAATTATTTCAAAATCCCAATAATTTTGAGTATTAATGTCAATTTAAACTCAAAAGAAATTATTTTTACACAATACAAAAAAAATGACAATTTTATTATTAGGTTCAGGAGGAAGAGAGCACGCACTAGCATGGAAAATGCTTCAAAGCAATAAATGCAAGAAATTATTTGTAGCACCCGGAAATGCCGGGACAGGCAGTATTGCTAGTAATGTGAACTTAAAAATCACGGATTTCGAAGCGATTAAATCATTTGCCTTGAGCGAAAATGTAGAAATGGTAGTTGTAGGTCCAGAAGATCCATTAGTAAATGGGATTTTTGATTTTTTCCAAAACGATTCCGATTTAAAAAATATTCCGGTAATTGGTCCATCAAAAAAAGGAGCACAGCTTGAAGGAAGTAAAGAGTTTGCCAAAGAATTTTTGGTAAAACATAACATTCCAACTGCGGGTTATGAGAGTTTTACAAAAGAAACAGTAGAAAAAGGATGCGCTTTTTTAGAGACACTTCAGCCGCCATATGTACTAAAAGCAGATGGATTAGCAGCCGGAAAAGGGGTTTTGATAATTAATGATTTAGAGGAAGCCAAAAAGGAATTAAGAAATATGTTGGTTGATGCAAAATTTGGTAAAGCCAGCTCAAAAGTGGTAATTGAAGAATTTTTAGACGGAATAGAATTGAGCTGTTTTGTATTGACAGACGGTAAAAATTACAAAATTTTACCTACAGCAAAAGACTACAAGCGAATTGGCGAAGGCGATACAGGATTAAATACCGGCGGAATGGGAGCGGTTTCACCAGTTCCTTTTGCAGATGAAATTTTACTTGAAAAAATCGAAAATAGGATTGTTATACCTACAATTGAAGGTTTAAAGAAAGACAATATTAAATACAAAGGGTTTGTTTTTATCGGATTAATTAATGTAAAAGGAGAACCAATTGTTATTGAATATAATGTAAGAATGGGCGATCCTGAAACGGAAGTGGTAATTCCAAGGCTAGAATCAGATTTAGTGGAATTGTTTCAGGCTGTTGCCAATGAAAAGCTGGACGAAATAAATTTAAAGGTAACTGATAAAAGCGCAGCAACTATTATGGTGGTTTCTGGCGGATATCCTGAAGAGTATATAAATGGAAAAGAAATTTCAGGACTAGAAACCGTTCATGATTCTATAGTTTTTCATGCAGGTACAAAAAATGATAACTATAAAATTATTACTAACGGGGGAAGAGTTTTAGCGGTTACTTCATTAGGGGAGAATTTCGAAGAAGCAATAAAAAAATCGTATCAAAATATAGAAAAAATACATTTTGATACGATGTATTATAGAAAAGATATCGGCTTTGATCTTTAATAAATTCTTTTTGAATATTATTTAAAGAAAGAATGTGCCGTTGTATCTTGATATTCTTCGTTATTAGCTTTGTGTAATTGCAATTGTTTAATCCAATAAATCATTGCGGCCGTACAAATGATTAAGAAAATCCAATTGATAATATTGGCAGCAAACCAATTTTCTAATTCTAATTCTCTTAAATAATTTTGTGGAATGAAAAAAATGTTTTCAAATAACCATTGTATTCCTTCAAAAAATGCTTTCATCTTTGTTCAAGTATTATATTTACATTTGCAAAAGTATAAAATATCCATATGATTACAAGTCTTTTTAAGAAATCTACCCCAATAAATTTTGCATTTGTATTTTTAATGCTGTTATTTTTCTTTATAACTACTCAATTTCGTCAAGCTGGAACAGTTTTTACATTTGAGTTGCTTGCAAAAAAAACAATGTTGTTTATATTGATTTTCGCCTGTTTTTTCACAAGTAATTTTATAATTAAAAAAAATGGACTCAGCAAAGACAGTGCTTTCACTATATTATTTTATTTATTGTTGCTGCTTTTTTTCCCTTCAGTAATGACTAATTATAAATTGTTTTTAGCCAATTTTTTTATTCTATTATCACTAAGAAGGCTATTCTCTTTACAATCTACTAAATCTCAAAAAGAAAAAATATTTGATGCTTCATTATGGGTTTTTGTTGCGTCTTTATTCCACTTTTGGAGTATTTTATTTATAATTTTGGTTTTTATTTGCATTATATTTCACACCGCGCGCGATTATAGAACTTGGTTTTTGCCTTTTATAGCTCTTTTTATTTATGGGGTTTTATTGTATTTTTTTGATTTGGTTTTTAATGCAGATACCTTAGGAAAACTAGTCGAAAATTCTGAAAGTAATTTTGAAATAAATTACTTTATAAATAATTATCAAAATTTAGCGCTTTCCATTTTTGCAACAACTTCTCTTTTTTTCATTACTAATTTAGCTTTTACCATTTCTAATCGTCCAATAATTCTTCACGCAACGTATAAGAAAATTATTGCAGCATTTATTCTTGGATTATTAGTTTTTGTGTTTTCACCAAATAAAAGTAACGATGTTTTGCTTTTTACATTTGTGCCGCTAACTTTTGCAATGACCATTTTTGTGGAAACCCCGCAATCTAAAGCAAAGACGGAATTGTTCTTTCTAGCTGTGGTGGGGTGTAGTTTATTTTCGTTTTTTTCTCAATTATAATTTATTTCCAAATGCTAAATCGCCTGCGTCACCTAGCCCAGGAATAATATATTTTTTTTCATTTAGCCCGTCATCGACACAGGCAATCCAAAGATGACAATTTTTTGGCAAATGCGCCTCCAAGTATTTTATACCCTCTGAAGCAGCAATAACTACTGCCAAATGGATTTCTTTTGGGGAATTGGTCGAAATTAATTTATTAAAAACAGCAATAATTGATTGTCCTGTTGCCAACATTGGGTCTACCAAAATTAAAATGGCGTTATTAATATCAGCAACCGCTTGGTATTCAACTTTTATTTCAAAATTATCATCGTTATTTGGATGAAATCGATAAGCAGAAATAAAACCGTTTTCTGCGCCATCAAAATAATTCAAAAACCCATTATGTAAAGTTAACCCCGCTCTTAATATGGAGCAAATCACAATTTTATTATTAATTTTAGTTGAATTCTTAACTCCAAGCGGAGTAGAAATATCCCAATTTTTATATTGCAATTCCTTACTTATTTCGTAGGCCATAATTTCGCCAATGCGCTCAATATTTCTTCTAAATCTAAGACGGTCTTTTTGAATAGTAATATCCCTAATTTCTCCTAAAAAATGATTTAGAACGCTATTTTTTTCTGATAAATGATGAATTTTCATAAAATTGCTATTAATGTTTCAACGTTAAAAGTATAAAAAGTATCTTTGCCTTTTAAATAACAAAGATATGTTTTCAAAATTAGCTTATTCAATATTTGAACAAAGTATTCAAGATTATCATTTATTTGATAATGTAGATCAACCAATTAACAACCCATATTCTAAAGATGTAATTGAGCATTTATTGTATCATAAAAATTGGATTGATACTGTTCAATGGCATTTTGAAGACATTATACGTGACCCAAATATTGATCCAATAGCTGCTCTAAAATTGAAAAGAAGAATCGACGCTTCCAATCAAGAAAGAACGGACATGGTGGAATATATTGATAGTTATTTTTTGCAAAAATACAGTAATGTATCTGTAAAACCAGGAGCCAAAATAAATTCTGAAAGTCCCGCTTGGGCAATTGACAGACTTTCAATTTTAGCTTTGAAAATATATCATATGAATGAAGAAGTAACTCGGGAAGAGGCTTCTGAAGAGCACCGACAAAAATGTCAAGAGAAATTAAACATACTTTTAGAACAGAGAAAAGATCTTTCAACTGCAATTGAAGAATTACTACTTGACTTTGAAAATGGAGACAAATTCATGAAAGTGTACAAGCAAATGAAAATGTACAACGACGATGATTTAAACCCTATTTTATATCAGAATAAAAAATAATTGACACTTAAATTGTCAAAACCAATTAAACATATAGCCGTCATGAGACTCTCCGCAATGGGAGATGTTGCCATGACGGTTCCTGTTTTAAGAGCATTTAACGAAAAATATCCCAACGTTAAAATCACTGTTATTTCCAATCCGTTTTTCCAACCATTATTTAATGATCTTCCAAAAGTTACCTTTTTGTCATTCGATAAAAAAAGAAAACACAAGGGATTTTTAGGATTGCTACGATTGTTTCTAGAACTACGAAAAAGTAAAATCGATGCTTTCGCCGATTTACATAACGTAATGCGTTCAAAAATAATCAGAGGTTTATTTGCCTTGAGCGGAAAAAAAGTAGCTTTCACTGACAAAGCAAGAAAAGAAAAAAAGGAAGTTACTCGCGCTGTAAATAAAATTTTAAAACCACTTCCAACCGTTTTTGAGAGACATGCAACTGTTTTTTCAGCACTCGGTTTTCCAATCAATTTATCAAATCCAACTTTTCCTGATAAATCAAAATTGTCGTCAGAAATTTTAACTGTTGTGGGTGAAAAAAATGAAAATTGGATTGGGATTGCACCATTTGCAAAGCATGATTCTAAAGTTTATCCTTTGGACTTAATGGAAAAAGTAATTGACCAATTGGCTGAAAAGCCAAACCATAAAATTTTACTTTTTGGTGGAGGAAAAAAAGAAATTGAAACTTTGGAAATGCTATCTAAATCTCATGAAAACGTAATTTCTGTTGCTGGAAAATTGAAATTCAACCAGGAAATTCAACTTATCAGCAATTTAGATATCATGCTATCCATGGATTCTGGAAACGGACATATTGCTGCTATTTTAGGAGTAAAAACGATCACGCTTTGGGGCGCAACGCATCCGTATTTAGGATTTTCGCCTTTCAATCAGCCCGAGGAAAACAGCTTGGTTTCCGATAGAAATTTGTACCCAAAACTACCAACATCCATTTATGGAAATAAAAAAGTAGAAGGATACGAAGACGCTATGAGAACTATTTTACCGGAAAGTGTCGTTGAAAAAGTTATTCAATAGCAATTTCAAAAATCAATATCAATCTTAATAAATCTG
Organism: Flavobacteriaceae bacterium; assembly: GCA_009926065.1. Classification (GTDB taxonomy): domain Bacteria; phylum Bacteroidota; class Bacteroidia; order Flavobacteriales; family Flavobacteriaceae; genus Flavobacterium. Next base: position 8,438 of record RFPP01000038.1, on the reverse strand, counting down.
CAATCTAAAATCTGAATTCTGCAATCACTTAAACGTCGTCGAAATCAACGAAAATCGTATCCGATGTTGGATGTGCTTGACACGTTAAAACCAAACCTTCAGCCAATTCTTTATCGGTAAGAATAGAATTTTTCTTCATTTCAGCAGATCCCACAGTTACTCTCGCCATGCAGCTGCTGCAAATTCCGCCTTGGCAAGAATAGGGAGCGTCAATTCCTTGTTTCAAAGCCGCCTCAAGAATAGTTTGCTTTTGCGACATTTCGTAACTGGTTTCTTCATCGTCTACCAAAATGGTGATTTTAGAATGACCTCCTAAAGATTCTTGGATTTTATTTTCAGAAGTAGTACTGGTAAAAAGTTCGAATTTTATATTTTTTTCAGAAACGTTATGCTCATTTAAAACGGCCGAAACGGTGTTGATCATTTCTTCCGGTCCGCACAAATAGAATTTGTCAAAAGACAATTCTTTGTGTTTGTTGTTCAAGACAAAATTTACCGTCGATTTTTCAATTCTACCGAAAAGTTCGTTTTCAACTTTCGCTTGTGAATAAGAGTAATGCACAAAAAAACGTCCCACATAGTGTAATTGTAAGTCGTGTAATTCTTGATGAAAAATAGTGTCTTCTGGAGATTTATTTCCGTAAACCAATACAAAAGTGCTTTTTGGCTCGCCTGTTAAAACGCTTTTGGCAATCGACATTACAGGGGTAATTCCGCTACCAGCAGCAAATGCAGCGTAATTTCTTTGACGATCGTGCTGCGGTTCGAAGGTAAATTTTCCTTCAGGACTTCCCACTTCTAGAAGATCTCCCGCTTTTAATTTTTCATTAGCAAATTGCGAAAACAAACCGTTTTTAACCGCCTTTACAGCAATTCTCAATTCGCCACTTTCCGGAGCAGAACAGATTGAATAGGCACGGCGAATTTCTTCTCCGTCTAAAGTTAGTTTTATGTTGAGGTATTGTCCAGCCACGAATTTATAGTTGGATTGTAATTCTGAGGGAACATTAAAAAGGATGGAAACGGCGTCTTTGGTTTCTCGTTTTACCTCTTTAATATTTAATTTATAAAATGAAGACATTGATTTATTTTTTTGGCAAAGATAGCAAACGAATTAGGTTTCTGAAAATGATAATGGTCAGTTTTTTAAAAGCCTTAGTAGTACAGAAATTATTATCTTAATAGGTTGTTAAATTTCCAACTAATTAAATATTACTTTACTTATATTTATGAAAAATTAACCAATCAACATATGTTCAAACATTTTATCAATCTCGAATTAAGATCTTTTTTTCGCTCGGCAAGTGTTGGAAAAAGTATTGCGCTAAAAATATTTTTAGGATTTATTGCGCTGTATTTTATCCTTTCCTTTTTGGTTCTAGGAATTTCCCTTTATCCAATTCTTCACGAAAATTTTCCAACTCAAAAACCCATTCAATTAGTCAATAATGTGGTTATTTTTTGGTTAGCTATCGAATTAATATTTCGTTTTTTTATGCAAAGCTTGCCAGTTATGAATATCAAGCCGTTATTAATTTTGCCAATAAAAAGAGAAAAAGTAATCCATTATGTATTACTGAAAAGCGTTTTTTCAATTTATAATTTATTCCCATTATTGGTAATTCTGCCTTTTGGAATAACAACTATTATGGAAGGAAATGTTGGCATAGCCCCTGTTTTAGTTTGGATGTTCACACTTTATATTTTGGTTTTATGTGTTAACTATGCTAATTTTTTAATCAAAAAGAAATTTGCAGATAATATTCTAGCCTTCTTAGTTTTTGCAATATTGGGCGGAACTTTTGTTGGTTTAGAATATTTCGAAATTTTCAAAATCAGCAGTTTCACCGGCGCTATTTTAAATAGTTTATTGCTTAATCCTATTTTGGTTCTAGCACCATTATTTCTTTTAGCTGGATTTTATTTTTGGAATTACAGCTATTTAAAAAGTAATTTCTACTTAGACAACACCTTAAAAACAAAAATCAAAGAAGCCAAAACAACCGATTTAAGTTGGACCAAACGCTTCGGCGAAATTGCACCCTTTTTGCAATTGGATTTAAAATTAATTTGGAGGAATAAAAGACCGCGAACAACAGTTTTTATGTCATTCATCTTCTTGTTTTACGGATTAATGATTTACACTAATCCAATGCAAAGTGAAATATCCTTTCTTAATGTTGTAGTAGGAGTTTTAATGTCGGGAATTTTTATGATTAATTTTGGGCAATTTATCCCTTCATGGGATTCGAGTTATTTTGGAATGATGATGTCACAAAACATTCCTTTCCGAAAATATTTAGACTCAAAAGTGGGATTAATGTCATTTTCGGTAGTTGTTTTAGCTTTATTAACCACGCCCTACGTTTATTTTGGATGGAATGTTTTAGCTACTAATTTAGCGTGTGCCCTTTATAATATAGGAATTAACATTCCCGTTCTGATGTTTGCGGGGTCTTTTAATGTGAAACGCATTGATTTAGAAAAAACCCCGTTTATGAATTACCAAGGAACCGATGCCGCACAATGGATTGTGGGGCTGCCATTATTTCTAATTCCAGGGCTTATTTTCTTTATTTTCTCGGAGCTATTCAACATCGAAACAGCTATTATTGCCATCGCAGCCATCGGATTTATTGGCTTACTTTTTAGAAATACGCTGATGAATTTTATAACTAAAGGTTATCAAACTAGAAAATACGCCACTTTAAACGGATTTAAACAACAAGAAAATTAATTGATTAAACAAATAACTTAATAAACGAATTACCTTTTAAAAATGATACAAGTAAATCAACTTTCAAAAATATACAACGGAACTACCGTATTAAATATCCCAAATTTAGAAATCCCAAAAGGTCAAAGCTTTGGTTTAGTAGGAAATAATGGCGCTGGAAAAACTACTTTTTTCAGTTTACTTTTGGATTTAATCCAACCGACCACTGGGTCATTAACCAACAATGAAATTAAGGTAAACAATAGTGAAGATTGGAAGCCGTTCACCGCCGCCTTCCTTGACGAATCGTTTTTAATAGGTTACCTAACCGCCGAAGAATACTTTTATTTTATTGGTGATATTCGCGGGCAAAACAAAGCCGATGTGAATGCTCTACTAGCAAAACACGAAGAGTTTTTCAATGATGAAATCTTAGGGAACAAAAAATATTTGCGTGATTTATCAAAAGGAAATCAGAAAAAAGTAGGAATTATTGCAACACTAATTGGCAACCCAAAAGTTGTAATTCTAGACGAACCGTTTGCCAATTTAGATCCTACAACGGTTAGCCGATTAAAGAAAATCATTAAAGAATTGGCCGAAAATCCTGATATTACCGTTTTAGTTTCCAGCCACGATTTGCAACACACTGTTGAGGTTTGTGACCGAATTGTGGCTTTAAACAAAGGAGAAATTGTAAAAGACATCGTGACTTCGGCAGAAACATTGAAGGAATTAGAAGCGTTTTTTGCGGTTTAATTTAGACGTGTCCTCGTTGCACACCTGACTTAAAACCTGTCAAGAGTAGCCTTTTGAAAATCGAATATATGAAATTGAGAATCTTTTTCTTTTTTACGGCATATTTACTCATTGGCGTTCAGGGCTTTGGGCAAAACAACCGATTGAATACAAGTAATAGCATTGGGTGGTATAATTATTTTGGAACATTTAAAGTGTCTGAAAAATTTGGCATACATACCGAATACCAATGGCGTAGAAACAACACAGTTACAGATTGGCAACAAAGCCTATTAAGAGTTGGAGTAAACTACAATTTGAATCCAAGAGTACTTTTCAGAGTAGGTTATGCTTGGATAGAAACTTATCCGTATGGTGAATACCCAATCAATGGATTAGGCAGGGATTTTACAGAGCATAGAATTTTTGAAATGGTTCAACTTTCACATAAAGAAGGAATAATAGACTTCTCTCATCGATTTATGCTAGAACAAAGATTTGTAGGAAGATATAGTTCGATAAATCAAATTAACGAAGATGAATTTCCGCTTTTAAACAGATTAAGATACCTGTTTAGGCTTCAAATTCCATTGATTGGTAATGAAACGAAAGATAAAACTCCTTATATCGCCCTTTATGATGAAATTTTTATTGGCTTTGGAGAAAATGTAAGTGCCAATATTTTTGACCAAAATAGAATAGGTGCTTTAATAGGTTTTCGTTTTAACAAAAATGTTAGATTAGAAGGCGGATATTTAAATCAAACACTACAATTCGGCAGACAAATAAACGGACAAAGTGTTTTCCAAAATAATAATGGATTAATCATTAACGCTAACTTTAATATTGATTTGAATTAATTTAAACAAACCAGACTAGTTTTAAAAAACTATAAGTTTAATGCTTATTCAAATTCACAATTTGTTTTCCAAAAAAACCCCAGAACCTTTTCTAGTATGAAAAAGAAGTGTATTTTTACGTATTATATACTAAAATCATTTTTTAGTAGTTTAAGAATAAAATCGCTTCAAATTGAAAAACAATATATTTAAATATTCGTTCACTCTTAGTTTTCTGCTTTTATTGATAGCCTGTTCTACCAAAAGGGACACGTTTGTATCTAGAAATATGCACGCCTTAAGCGCCAGAGACAATATTTTATACAATGGCCAAATCGCATTAGACAAAGGTATTGAGGATGTTAAAGCGACATACAAAGATAACTTTTGGCAATTACTACCAATAGAAAGAATGCAGGTGAACAAGGAAGAAGACAAACCTGAAACTTCCAAAAATACCAATTTTGAACGCGCTGAAACCAAAGCCACAAAAGCGATTCAAAAACATTCTATGAATATCAATGGAATTGAGAGAAACTACCAAATGGACGAGGCGTATTTATTGTTAGGGAAAACAAGGTATTACGACCAAAGATTTATTCCCGCCCTTGAAGCTTTTAATTATGTTTTGTACAAATCGCCAACCAGCGATAAAATCCTTGAAGCGAGAATTTGGAGAGAAAAAACCAATATGCGATTGGAAAATGATGCTTTGGCGTTAAATAATTTAAAATATATCCTTAAAGATGTTAGATTAAAAAAACAGATTTTAGCTGACGCAAATGCTACGATTTCGCAAGCATTTATAAATGTTGGTAAAAAAGACAGCGCAATTGCAAGCCTAAAAATAGCGACTCAGTTTACAAAGTCAAAAGAGGAAAAAGCAAGATACCGTTTTATTTTAGCCCAAATTTATCAAGAACTAGGTTATAAAGATAGCGCATCGATTGCCTATCAATCGGTTATTGATATGAAACGAAAATCTCCAAGAATTTATGTAATTCATGCGAAAGTCAATCAAGCACAATTGTCTGGATATGAAAAAACAGACTCGATTTCGTTTCTAAAAACATTCAACAAACTTCTTGCCGATAGAGAAAACAGACCATTTTTAGATGTACTTCACCATCATTTAGCGCTTTATTATGATAAAAATAATAAAATCGGAAGCGCTAAAAGAGAATACAACAAATCTCTAAAGTTAAAATCGGGAGACACCTATACCATTGCATCGAATTATAGAAACTTGGCTGATATTTATTTTAAGGAAGCAAAATATCCAATCACAGGAAAGTATTTTGATAGTACATTAGTTCAATTAAATCCTCGATCGCGCGAATTTAGATTTATAAAAAAGAAGCGTGAAAATTTAGATGACGTAATAAAATATGAGGCAATTGCAAATAGAAACGACAGCGTGATTAACGTTTTTAAAATGTCAAAATTGGACAGAATTGCCTATTATGAAAAGTACATTCTCAAATTAAAAAAAGAAGACCAACTTAAGAAAGCCGGCGTAGCTAAAGCAGACGAAAAAAACAAGCAAAACAACAAACTGGCTGATGGTTCATCATTAAGCGGGCCAGACCCAAAAAGCGCAAGTCCAAAAGGAGAGGCCCCTCCAACGAATTTTCAAGCATCAGCAAGCATTGGTAAGGAAAGCGATTTTTATTTTTACAATTCCAAATCGGTAGCATATGGAAAACTTCAGTTTAAAAAAATATGGGGAAATCGGGCTTATAAAAACAACTGGAGATTGTCTTCGGAAGCTGCCACGAATTCTAATAATGATCCAAATTTAAATAACGACCCTGCTTTAGATTCCTCCATTGCTAACGACGAAAAAATGGAAGAAAAATACACCGCTTCGTTCTATTTAAAAGACATTCCTACCAGCCAAAAGATGATTGATAGCATAATAAGGGAAAGAAATTTTGCTTATTACCAACTGGGATCTATCTATAAAGAAAAATTCAAGGAATACCAACTTGCAGCAAATAAATTAGAACAATTATTGACTTTCAATCCTGAGGAAAGATTAGTACTTCCGTCAATGTATAATTTATATAAAATTTACGAAATCATCAATAAAGAAAAGGCCTTAGTGATGAAGGAAAATATAATTGAACAATATCCAAATTCAAGATATGCTCAAATTATAAGCAATACTAATCCCGAAATGGTAGCTCTTGATACGCCTGAAGCTGCCTATAACAAACTCTATAAGTTATATGAATCGGGGGATTATAGAACCGTTAATGATGAATTAGAAACGGCAATTGATCAATATGCCGGGGAAGAATTAGTTGCAAAATACGAATTACTGAAAGCCAACACCTCAGGAAAATTGAAAGGAGTTGCAGAATATAAAAAGGCTTTGAATTTTGTGGCTTTAAATTATCCAAACAACATTGAAGGCAAGCAAGCAGAGGAAATTATTAAGAAAGACATCCCGATTTTAGAAAGCTATAAATTCTATGCAGTAGCACCAAAGTCCTGGAAAATATTATACAGAATTCCTTATAATGATGAAAAAAACAAAAGGCAATTAAGTGATAAAATTAAAAAATTTGTAGCTGATCATAAATTAGATCGTTTGACTTTTTCAGAAGACATTTATAATACTGACGACAATTTTCTGGTGATTCATGGGATTATCTCAGAACAATTTTCAAAAGGAATAATAGACACATTAAAAATCAATAAAGAATACAAGATTCAACAAACACCAATTATTATTTCCAATTACAATTATCAAGTTGTTCAAATTAATAAAAATATTGAAGACTATTTAATAGCGCCAGTGGTTGCACCAAATCCAACCATAAAACCAACTGTTAATCCAACAATTGTCCCTGGAAAAACGCCAAACAAAGAAGCTTCAATACCTACGGATTCTAAAGATCAGAAAAACGAAGGGTTACCACCACCTGCAAATATGGATAGTCTTAATATTGCGCCGGTTTTAATAAAAAAAGGCACAATTGAAAAAGAGGAATTAATAAAGCCTAAAAAGTAAAATCATGTTTAGTAAAAACCCAAGACCATATACCGATTTGTTAGGAAAAACCAACAGAATTGTTGAGGGAACTACCATAAATGGTGATATTTTTTCTCCAGCCGATTTCAGACTTGATGGTCATTTAAAAGGAAATTTTCAATCTTCAGGTAAAATTGTAATTGGACCAGCAGGGAGTGTAAAAGGAGATATTATTTGTATTAACGCAGATATCGAAGGGAAATTTGAAGGTAAAATTCAAGTAACAGAATTACTAAATTTAAAATCAAATGCGAGCGTTCGTGGGGAAGTAATTTGCAGTAAACTTTCAGTAGAACCGGGTGCCGATTTCAGCGCAACATGTGTGATGAAAACAACATAGTAAATGGTATGGATTTTAAGAAAGACCCTAAAAAACAGAACATCCAAAAATGGCTGATATTAATTAATATTCCAATCCAAATGGGGATTATAATTTTTTTATTTTCTTATTTGGGAAATTGGCTAGATGCCGAATACCCAAATCCAAACAAAATTTATGTAAAAATCCTAACATTAGTAGGAGTTGCAATTGCTTTTTACAATTTAAATAGGCAATTGAAAGACGTTAATAAATCATAACTAGTATGAAATTAAAGAAATTCCAACCATTGCTTGAAGTTTTAATAGCCTCAATTTTGTGCTTTGGAATTCATAATTTAATTTTCTTTTACAACCAAAACAATCCAAACTATCAGCATTTTATTTTTAGTTTAACTACTATTTACTCCTTTTTTTTAGCTTGTTCGTTAGTAATAATTTTGTTATTACTTTTTGTAAAACAAAGAAGCATTGATAATGTTGGATTTACTTTCTTGTTTGCTACTTGTTTTAAAATCGGAATTTCTTTTTCGCTTTTAATGCCAATTTTGAATTCAAAAATTTCAAATATTGGGTATGAGAAAATTAATTTTTTTATCGTTTTCGCCATTTTTTTATTAATAGAAACGGTTGTAGCCATTAGAATTTTAAACAATAATCAGTAAAACTGCGTTTAATTCAGAAAGACATCAAAAAAAGTTACATTAATTCTTGAATTATTAAGAAATAATGTACCTTTGCACAAAATTTCAGAAAGTAAATATTAAGACAATAATAAGATATGGTG
>RFPP01000037.1 GCA_009926065.1 Flavobacteriaceae bacterium | reverse complement strand
CCGGTTCACAAGTCAATTCCTTATGTTGTTCAACCTGAACAAATTATCCCAGGAGTTGCAGATTATTATGCAACCTCTTATTTTGATGGTTTTGATTTTGCTAATTTATTAGTAAAAACTCGTGAAGGCCGACCAATTAAAATCGATAACAATACTATTGCTGGAGCAAATTTTGTTGCCAATGCTAGAGTTCACGCATCAATACTTTCATTATATGATAGTATGCGCTTGAAAGAACCTAAAATTGCTGGTAAAAATTCAACTTGGTCAGATATTGATGCAAAAGTAAAAGCTAGCTTAGCAGAAGCAAAAGCAAAAGGAGGTCAAATAGTAGTTTTGACAAATACTTTAGCAAGTCCTTCAACTGAAAAACTCATTGCTGAATTTATCGCTTTACATCCAACCGCAAAGCACGTTGTTTATGACGCAGTATCCGAATCTGAAGCTTTGGATGCTTTCCAAGCAGTATATGGTGAAAGAGCATTAGCCAATTATGATTTTTCAAAAGCATCTTTAATAGTTTCTGTTGGAGCGGATTTCCTTGGTGATTGGCAGGGTGGAAATTATAGTGCGGGATATGCCAAAGGTAGAATTCCTCAAAACGGAAAAATGTCACGTCATTATCAATTAGAAGCAAATATGACTTTGTCTGGTGCATCTGCTGATAAACGTTTACCAATGTCGGTTGCAAATCAAAAACAAGCATTAGTAAAATTATACAATGTAATTACAGGCGCTGCAGTAGCCACTTCATTAGATAAAGAATTTGATACTGAAGTATCCAAAATAGCTCAACAATTAAAAGCAGCAGGTAGTAAAGGAGTTTTAGTTTCTGGTTTACAAGATAAAAACGCTCAGCTTTTAGTTTTAGCAATTAATCAAGCATTAGCAAGTGAAGCTTTTTCAACAAGCGGAACAAGACAAATAAGAAAAGGTTCTAACCAACAAGTTGCTCAATTAGTAAAAGACATGAATGCAGGTAGCGTTCACACTTTAATCATGAGCGGAGTAAATCCAGTTTATACTTTACCAAATAGCAAGGAATTTGTTGCAGGTATGAAAAAAGTTAAAACATCTGTTGCCTTTTCATTAAAGGAAGACGAAACAGCTTCAATTTCTACAATTGCAGCGGCTGCTCCACATTATTTGGAATCCTGGGGGGATGTTAGCATAACTAAAGGTTCTTACGCATTAACGCAACCTACTATCCGTCCTTTATTTAATACAAAACAATTTCAAGATGCCTTAATCTCATTTAATGGGGGTACTGGAAATTTCTATGATTATCTAAAAGTGAATGCTGCTGCCTATACAGATGGAGTTTCTTGGAACAAAGTGTTGCATGACGGAGTTCATGTTTCTGCAGTAATTCCAACAGCATCAGCAACCGCATTTAATTATTCTGCTGCAGCTAATGCATTGGCGTCTGCCAAAAAAGGAGCTGGATTCGAGTTGGTTTTATACACTAAAACAGGTTTGGGTGACGGTCAACAAGCCAACAATCCATGGTTGCAAGAATTACCAGATCCTATTACAAGAGTATCTTGGGATAACTACATAACTGTCTCAAAATTTGATGCAGATAAATTGAAACTATCTAATGAAATCGTGGCTAACGGAGGACTTAACGGAAGTTATGCTACCTTAACTGTTGGTGGTGTAAAACTTGAAAATGTTCCTGTAATAGTTCAACCAGGACAAGCAAAAGGAACTATCGGTTTGGCATTAGGATACGGTCGTAAGGCGGCAATGAAAGAAGAAATGATGGTAGGAATCAATGCTTACTCTCTATATAATGGATTCAACAATGTTCAATCTGCACAGTTAGCATTAGGCGATGGAGTACATGAATTTGCATGTGTTCAAAGTCAAAAAACGTTGATGGGTAGAGGTGATATTATAAAAGAAACTACATTAGAAATATTTAACACTAAAGAGGCTGAGGTTTGGAATAAACAACCAAAAGTATCTTTAAACCACGAAGAGGTAGATGCAACAAAAGTTGATTTATGGGATTCATTTGATCGTTCTGTCGGACATCACTTTAACCTTTCTATCGACTTAAATGCTTGTACTGGTTGTGGTGCTTGTGTAATTGCTTGTCACGCAGAAAATAACGTTCCTGTTGTTGGAAAAACGGAAGTAAGAAGAAGTCGCGATATGCATTGGTTGCGAATTGACAGATATTATTCTTCTGAAGATACTTTCGCTCATGACAACGAGAAAAAAGAAAATTTCGACGGTCTATTTGGAGATAAAGGTTCTTTAGGTGGATTTGGAGAAATGGAAAAAGCAGCGGATAATCCTCAAGTTTCTTTCCAACCAGTAATGTGTCAACACTGTAATCATGCACCATGTGAAACTGTTTGCCCTGTTGCCGCAACATCCCACGGTCGTCAAGGACAAAATCAAATGGCATATAATAGATGTGTTGGTACCAGATATTGTGCAAACAACTGCCCTTATAAAGTGCGACGATTCAACTGGTTCTTATACAACAAAAATAGTGAATTTGATTATCATATGAATGATGATTTAGGACGTATGGTTTTAAACCCAGATGTAAATGTTCGTTCAAGAGGGGTTATGGAAAAATGTTCTATGTGTATTCAAATGACCCAAGCAACCATTTTGAAAGCTAAAAATGAAGGAAGAGAAGTAGCTCAAGGCGAATTCCAAACTGCTTGTTCAAAAGCTTGTTCTACAGGAGCTATGACTTTTGGAGATATAAATGTTAAAGAAAGTCCAATCGCAAAATTAGTAGAAAATGAAAGATCGTATCATTTACTAGAGCACGTTGGTACAAAACCAAATGTAGTCTATCAAGTTAAAGTTAGGAATTCCTAAATATAGATTATTGTAATAAATAGGATTGCTTTACAGTACTAACTTTAAAAAATAAATAAATTAATAAAATTAAAAGGATATGTCTCATATACACGATTCAAGTATTAGAAAACCTTTAGTAATAGGAAATAAAACCTATCACGATGTAACAGTAGACGTAGCTGCACCTGTAGAAGGTAAAGCAAATAAACAATGGTGGATTGTTTTTTCAATCTCACTTGCAGCCTTTCTTTGGGGTATAGGTTGTATAATATATACTATTTCAACAGGAATTGGTACTTGGGGATTAAATAAAACTGTAGGTTGGGCTTGGGATATAACTAACTTCGTTTGGTGGGTAGGTATAGGTCATGCAGGAACATTAATTTCTGCTGTTTTGTTGTTATTCCGTCAAAGATGGAGAATGGCAATTAACCGCTCTGCAGAAGCAATGACCATTTTCTCAGTAATTCAGGCAGGTTTATTCCCAATTATTCACATGGGTCGTCCTTGGTTAGCTTATTGGGTATTACCAATTCCAAACCAATTTGGATCATTATGGGTGAACTTTAATTCTCCATTACTTTGGGACGTATTTGCAATCTCAACGTATTTATCAGTATCAACGGTTTTCTGGTGGACTGGTTTATTACCCGACTTTGCTATGTTAAGAGACAGAGCAATTACTCCTTTTACAAAAAGAATTTACTCTATATTAAGTTTCGGATGGAGCGGCAGAGCCAAAGATTGGCAACGTTTTGAAGAAGTTTCATTAGTACTTGCAGGTTTAGCAACTCCATTGGTACTTTCTGTACACACCATTGTATCGATGGACTTTGCCACATCTGTAATTCCAGGATGGCATACCACAATCTTCCCTCCATACTTCGTTGCTGGAGCTGTATTTTCAGGATTTGCCATGGTAAATACTTTGCTTATTATTATGAGAAAAGTATCAAATTTAGAAGCTTACATTACAATTCAACATATCGAATTAATGAACATTGTAATCATGATTACTGGTTCTATTGTAGGGGTTGCTTATATAACTGAGTTATTCATCGCATGGTATTCAGGTGTAGAATATGAACAATACGCTTTCTTAAATAGAGCAACCGGACCTTACTGGTGGGCATATTGGTCAATGATGACGTGTAATGTTTTCTCTCCACAATTTATGTGGTTCAAAAAATTAAGAACAAGTATTATGTTCTCTTTCATTATTTCAATTGTCGTGAACATTGGAATGTGGTTTGAAAGATTCGTAATCATCGTAACCTCATTACATAGAGATTACCTACCTTCTTCATGGACAATGTTTTCTCCTACTTTCGTAGATATTGGAATTTTCATTGGAACAATAGGATTCTTCTTTGTTTTATTTTTATTATATGCAAGAACATTTCCTGTAATTGCTCAAGCTGAAGTTAAAACAATATTGAAAGCAACAGGACAAAATTATATTAACGAAAGACAAGCAAATAAAGATTTACATCATGAGTAATAAAGTTATTTACGCGATATATAACGACGATGATATCTTGATGGATGCCGTAAAAAAAACACGTGCTGCCCATCATCATATTGAAGAAGTTTTCACCCCTTTTCCAGTTCATGGATTAGATAAAGCAATGGGATTAGCTCCAACAAGGCTAGCAATTTGTGCTTTCATTTATGGATGTATAGGAATTTCTATAGCAACTGCTATGATGAATTATATTATGATCCAAGATTGGCCTCAAGATATTGGGGGTAAACCAAGTTTTAGTTATATAGAAAATATGCCTGCTTTTGTTCCAATCATGTTTGAAATGACTGTATTTTTTGCCGCTCACTTAATGGTAATTACCTTTTACATGAGAAGTAGATTATGGCCATTCAAAGAAGCTGAAAACCCTGATGTAAGAACTACTGATGACCATTTTTTAATGGAAGTAGCTATACATGGTAATGAAAAAGAATTAGTTTCTTTCTTTAAAAGCACAGGAGCAGTTGAAGTTAAAGTAATAGAAAAGCATTAATTGAAGATATGAAAACGATATATAAAATAACCATATTATTAGGTTTGTCTGCATTAATAACTTCATGTCACGATAATTTAAAACCAAATTATCAGTACATGCCTAATATGTATGAACCGGTTAGTTATAACACTTATTCAGAGTCTAAAGCTTTCAAAAACGGTAAAGAAGGTCAACTTCCACCTGAAGGAACTATTAATAGAGGTTTTGAAGTGTATGAGTATGAAAATACTACTGCAGGTTATGAATTAGCAAAAGCAAATTTAAAATCACCAATAGATACATTATCTTCAGAAGATATTGATAAAGCCAAAGGACTTTATGAAATTTATTGTGCTATTTGCCATGGAAATGCTGGAAATGGACAAGGAAAATTAGTTACTCAAGGAAAATTTTTAGGAGTTCCTAGTTATAAAGACAGAGTAATTACAACTGGTAGTGTATTTCATGTTCAAACTTATGGATTAAATTCTATGGGTGCCTATTCTAATCAGTTGAATTCACATGAACGTTGGTTAGTTGCAGCTTATGTAATGAAACTAAAAAGCGAATTATAATTGTAGAACAAAATCATCTTTATAGATATGTACACATTTTCAAGTAAATTAAAAACATTCTCTCTAATTCTAATACTTCTAGGATCTCTTGGAATAGGTTATGGCTTTTTAACTGCCCCAAAAAATATTCAAGAAGTTGAAACAATGCTTTCAGCTGAATCACATCACGAAGGAGGAAGTAACGCTCATGAAGCTCATGCAGTTGCTGAAAAAAACGATGCTGTTGCTGCTGAAAAACACAAAGAACATTTAGAGCATGTATTACACCAATTGCAAAACAAGCCATGGGCTGCTTTATATGTAGCTTGTATTTTCTTTATGCTAGTTTCATTGGGAGTTTTAGTATTTTATGCTATTCAACAAGTGGCTCAATCAGGATGGTCCCCACTATTATTTAGAGTTATGCAGGGAATAACAGCATATTTACCAATTGGATCTATTTTCTTTTTCCTATTTCTAATCCTATGCGGATTACACTATAATCATTTATTTATATGGTTAGATCCTGAAGTAGTAGCTGAGGATAAGCTTATTGCTAATAAATCAGGTTATTTAAACTTTCCATTTTGGATTATTAGAGCAGCAATATTCTTATTAGGTTGGAATGCTTACAGATATTTCTCCAGAAAAAATTGCTTAGCACAAGATGAATCATCGGATAATAGTTTCTACAAAAAGAATTTCAATATCTCTGCAATTTTCTTGGTTTTCTTTATCGTTTCTGAGTCTATTATGTCTTGGGATTGGATTATGTCTCTAGATCCTCACTGGGCTAGTACTTTATTCGGATGGTATGTATTTGCAAGTTTCTTTGTTAGTGGAATTACAACAATTTGTTTAATCACTTTGTATTTAAAATCGAAAGGATATTTAGAACACGTTAATTCTAGTCATATTCACGATTTAGCTAAATTTATGTTTGGTTTCAGCGTGTTTTGGACCTATTTATGGTTTTCACAATTTATGTTAATTTGGTATTCAAATATTCCGGAAGAAGTAACTTACTTCGTAACCAGAATTGAATTATATAATCTTCCCTTTTTTGGCGCAGTGGCGATGAATTTCTTGTTTCCATTATTAATTTTAATTAATACAGATTTCAAGAGAATTTCTTGGATTTTAATTATGGCCGGTACAGTAATATTATTAGGACACTATATAGATTTCTTTAATATGATTATGCCATCAGCTGTAGGAGATCAGTGGTTCATTGGTATTCCAGAAATTAGTTCAGTATTTTTCTTCCTTGGATTATTCATTTATGTAGTATTTACTGCATTAACTAAAGCACCATTAGTACCTAAGAGAAATCCATTTATAGAAGAAAGTAAACATTTTCATTATTAATATTTAAAGAAGTAAACAGATGACAAGTTTGTTGGTAATTATAGTTTTAGTTTTATTATCTATAGCATTATGGCAATTGACCAAGATTTTCGATTTATCTCAAGTGGGTGAATACAGAAATAATACTCAAGTAGCAGATGACAAAGATAATAATACACAAGGGTATTTAATGTTTGGGTTTTTAGCGTTCATCTATATTTTTACAATTTATGGGATGATAGTTTGGGGACCTTTAGTTTTACATACTCCCGCTTCTGTTCATGGACCTTTAATAGACGATTTAATGAACGTTACTTGGGTTTTGATCTTTATAGTTCAAGCAATAACTCAAGTATTATTACATTATTTTGCATTTAAATACAGAGGCAAAGAAGGAAATAAAGCTTTGTATTTTGCTGATAATAATAAATTAGAGGTTATTTGGTCAGTAATCCCTGCAATAGTTTTAGCTGGATTAATTCTTTTTGGGTTGTATGCTTGGACAAATATTATGTTCATAGAAGATGAAGAAGATACTGTAACAATTGAATTATATGCACAACAGTTCAACTGGACTGCTCGTTATGCCGGTAATGACAATGTACTTGGTAAAGCCAATGTAAGATATATTGAAGGGGTAAATACATTAGGAGTTGATGTTCAAGATCCTTACGCTAATGACGATGTTGTTTCTAAAGAATTGCATATTCCAAAAGGTAAAAAAGTACATTTCAAAATGCGTTCTCAAGATGTTTTACACTCTGCTTATATGCCTCACTTTAGAGCGCAAATGAACTGTGTTCCAGGTATGGTTACTGAATTTGCATTTGAACCAACGTATACTACAGCCGAATATAGAGAACTACCTTTTATGGTTTCAAAAGTGGCTAATATCAACGCAATTCGTACTAAAAAAAGTGCCGAATTAGTTGCAAAAGGAGAAGCAGCCTTAGATCCTTATGAATTTGATTTCTTATTACTTTGTAACAAAATTTGTGGTGCATCTCATTATAACATGCAAATGAAAATTGTAGTTGATACTCCTGAAGATTATGCTAAATGGTTGAAAAAACAAACTACCGTTACACAAGAAGTAAAAGCAGAAAAGTTAGCAAGTCAGGCGCCTGCTGAAGGAGCCAAAACAGATGCTAAAGCAAAAGATACCGCAGCAATTACTCCTGCAAAAGAGGTAAAAGTTGTCATGAAATAATATTTATAATTTAATTTAAACGAATATGTCAGCAGAAGGTCACGGACACGATTTAGAACATGAACACGATCACCACCATAAAGATACTTTTATAACTAAGTATATCTTTAGTATAGATCATAAAATGATTGCCAAGCAGTATCTTATTTCAGGTATTGTAATGGGAGTTATCGGTGTAGGTTTATCTATGCTTTTCAGAATGCAATTGGCATGGCCAGAAGAATCATTTAAACTGTTTAGCTTCTTTTTAGGTGATAAATTTGCTCCAAACGGAGTAATGACAAATGATATCTACTTGGCTTTAGTAACTATTCATGGTACCATAATGGTATTCTTTGTACTAACGGCAGCCTTAAGTGGTACTTTCAGTAACCTCTTGATACCGTTACAAATAGGAGCCCGAGATATGGCTTCAGGTATTTTAAATATGATATCATATTGGTTATTCTTTATTTCAAGCGTGGTAATGATTGCTTCTTTATTTGTAGAAGCAGGACCTGCATCTGCTGGTTGGACAATATATCCTCCTTTAAGTGCACTTCCACAAGCAATTCCTGGTTCAGGAATGGGAATGACTTTATGGTTAGTTTCTATGGCTATTTTCATTGCATCTTCATTGCTAGGATCTTTGAACTATGTAGTTACAGTTATTAATCTCAGAACAAAAGGAATGTCAATGACAAGATTGCCTCTTACTGTTTGGGCTTTCTTTATTACAGCTATCATAGGTATCGTATCTTTCCCAGTTTTGTTATCTGCAGCGTTATTATTGATAATGGATAGAAGTTTTGGCACTTCTTTCTTCTTGTCAGATATTTATATAGCTGGAGAAGTTTTGCACAATCAAGGGGGTTCTCCAGTATTATTCGAACACTTATTCTGGTTCCTTGGTCACCCTGAAGTATACATCGTATTATTACCAGCTCTGGGAATTACTTCTGAAGTAATTGCTACTAACTCACGTAAACCAATATTTGGTTACAGAGCGATGATTATGTCAATTCTTGCAATTGCATTTTTATCAACAATCGTTTGGGGTCATCACATGTTTATCTCAGGAATGAATCCATTTTTAGGTTCGGTGTTTACCTTCACAACCTTATTAATTGCAATTCCATCTGCTGTAAAAGCATTTAACTATATCACTACTCTTTGGAAAGGAAACTTACAATTAAACCCTGCAATGTTATTCTCAATTGGATTGGTTTCTACATTTATTACTGGAGGTTTAACAGGAATAATCCTTGGAGATAGCACCCTAGATATTAATGTTCATGATACTTATTTCGTTGTTGCTCACTTCCACTTAGTAATGGGTATATCAGCACTTTATGGAATGTTTGCAGGAATCTATCACTGGTTTCCAAAAATGTTTGGTAGAATGTTAAACAAGAATTTAGGGTATGTTCACTTTTGGGTTACAGCAATTTGTGCTTATGGAGTTTTCTTCCCAATGCACTTTATTGGAATGGCAGGTTTACCAAGACGTTATTATACTAATACCAACTTCCCATTATTTGACGACTTACAAAACGTAAACGTTTTAATTACAACTTTCGCATTAATTGGTGGAGTATTTCAATTAGTTTTCTTGTACAACTTCTTTAGCAGTATATTCTACGGTAAGAAAACGGTACAAAATCCATGGAAATCAAACACATTAGAATGGACTGCGCCAATTGAACATATGCATGGTAACTGGCCAGGAGAAATTCCAGAAGTACACAGATGGCCTTATGATTACAGTAAGCCAGGACATGATGATGATTTTGTTCCTCAAAATGTCCCTATGAAAAAAGGAGAAGAAGTTTTACACCATTAAAATAAAAGTTAATCTAAAATGCCTTTCAAAAGAAAGGCATTTTTATTTGCCTATAAGTTTCTTATATTTGTAGTATGAACGAAAATCTAGATCCTACCAACCTAAATTTTAATCCTGAAGAACTTGATCTTGAAAAAAGACTAAGACCGCTATCTTTTGATGATTTTGCTGGTCAAGATCAAATATTAGAAAATCTTAAAGTTTTTGTTGAAGCGGCAAACCAAAGAAATGAAGCCCTAGATCATACCCTTTTTCATGGACCCCCAGGATTAGGAAAAACTACTTTGGCCAATATTTTGGCCAATGAATTGGGAGTAGGAATAAAAATAACATCGGGTCCTGTTTTAGATAAACCGGGTGATCTAGCAGGATTATTGACTAATCTTGACGAAAGAGATGTTCTATTTATTGATGAAATTCATCGTTTAAGTCCGATTGTTGAAGAATATTTATATTCAGCAATGGAAGATTTCAAAATAGACATTATGATTGAATCGGGACCTAACGCAAGGTCTGTTCAAATTAATTTAAACCCCTTTACACTTGTAGGAGCAACCACCCGATCTGGATTGTTAACAGCTCCAATGAGAGCCAGGTTTGGAATTCAAAGCCGTTTACAATATTATACCACTGAACTACTAACAACTATTGTAGAAAGAAGTTCTTCCATATTAAACATGCCAATTACCTTGGAAGCAGCAATAGAAATTGCAGGAAGAAGTAGAGGAACACCCAGAATAGCCAATTCGCTGCTGCGTCGAGTACGTGACTTTGCACAAATCAAAGGTAACGGAAGCATCGATATTGAAATTGCAAGATATTCACTAAAAGCATTGAATGTTGACGCACATGGCCTTGACGAAATGGACAACAAAATATTAAACACAATCATCGATAAATTCAAAGGTGGCCCAGTTGGTTTATCAACATTGGCTACAGCCGTATCCGAAAGTAGCGAAACAATCGAAGAAGTTTATGAACCCTTTCTAATACAAGAAGGTTTCATAATGCGAACCCCACGAGGAAGAGAAGTTACCGAAAAAGCCTATCAACATTTAGGAAAAATAAAAGGCAATATTCAAGGCGGACTATTTTAATATGGAGCTATTCCCGCTGTCCGTTGTATCCACGCTAAAAAAAGTGGGATGCCACTTCCATCAGGGCTAAAAACGTTCCCATTTCATAAGATAATTTTATTATAATTTTAGATTTATAGAACCAAAATCAAAATATTCAAGTTACATAAAATCCGAAGCCAAGCGTCTCGGGTTTTTGTCTTGTGGAATATCCAAAGCAGGTTTTTTAGAACAAGAAGCACCACGTTTAGAAAATTGGTTAAAAAAAAACCAACACGGACAAATGTCCTACATGGAAAATAATTTTGATAAGCGCCTCAATCCAACATTATTAGTAAACGGAGCAAAAAGTGTGGTTTCACTATTGCTAAATTATTACCCATCGGAACTTCAAAATCAAAACTCCTACAAGATTTCCAAATATGCTTATGGACAAGATTATCATTCGGTAATCAAAGAAAAACTTAAGGAATTGTTATTCTCAATACAAGCAAATATAGGGGAGGTTAATGGTCGAGCGTTTGTGGATTCCGCACCAGTTCTAGATAAAGCTTGGGCAGCCAAAAGTGGCATAGGATGGATTGGAAAAAACAGTAATTTATTGACCCAACAAGTTGGTTCTTTTTATTTTATTGCAGAACTTATCATAGATCTTGAGCTAGAATATGATCACGCAACAACCGATCATTGTGGAACTTGCACCGCTTGCATTGATTCTTGCCCTACTGATGCAATTGTTGCGCCCTATATTGTAGATGGCAGTAAGTGTATTTCCTATTTTACTATTGAACTTAAAGATAATATTCCTTCTGAAATGAAAGGGAAATTTGATGATTGGGCCTTTGGTTGTGATATTTGTCAAGATGTATGCCCTTGGAACAAATTTTCAAAACCACATAGCGAACCACTTTTTAATCCAAATCCTGAGCTGTTATCAATGTCCAAAAAAGATTGGGAAGAAATAACAGAAGATACTTTTAAAATTATATTCAAAAATTCTGCAATCAAAAGAACCAAATTTGAAGGAATAAAAAGAAACATCAATTTTTTAAAGTAATATTCTTGAAATTAAAGTCTAAAATTTAAAATTATTATTAACTAAAATTGTTAAAAGTAAACGACTTAAAGAGGCAAAATTTAAATTCTAACTTTTATCTTTGTGATGTAAATTAAAGACTAAAATGGATAATTACAATAAAAGACGAGAAGCCCTATTATATCACGCAAAACCTACACCAGGAAAAATTCAGGTCGTACCCACCAAAAAATATGCAACTCAAAGAGATCTTTCTTTGGCCTATTCGCCAGGAGTTGCAGAACCTTGTTTAGAAATAGTTAAAGACATAAATAATGTATATAAATATACTTCAAAAGGGAATTTAGTTGCTGTAATTTCCAATGGAACCGCCGTTTTGGGATTAGGTGACATAGGACCAGAAGCCTCAAAACCAGTTATGGAGGGAAAAGCTCTATTATTTAAAATATTTGCCGACATTGATGTTTTTGATATAGAAGTTGATACCAAAAATATAGATGCATTTATTGAAACAGTAAAAAATATAGCTCCTACTTTTGGTGGTATCAATTTAGAAGATATTAAAGCACCAGAATCATTTGAAATTGAAAGACGATTGGTTGAAGAATTGAATATTCCAGTGATGCACGATGATCAACACGGAACGGCAATAATATCATCTGCAGCATTATTGAACGCATTAGAATTAGCCAAGAAAAAAATTGATAAGGTAAAAATTGTAATTTCTGGGGCAGGTTCTGCAGCTTTAGCATGCGCCAATTTATATGTTTTATTAGGCGTGAAACCTGAAAACATTATTATGTTTGACAAAGAAGGAGTTTTGTCAAATGATAGAACTGACTTATCAGACTTACAAAGAAAATATTCTAATGCAACAAAAAATATAAATTTAAAAGAAGCACTTTCAGGTGCAGATGTCTTTTTAGGGCTTTCTGCTGGTAATATTTTATCTCCAGACATGTTATTAGGAATGGCAAAGGACCCAATTGTATTTGCAATGGCAAATCCAATTCCAGAAATAGATTACGATATTGCAATTGCTACTCGAAAAGATATTATTATGGCAACCGGAAGGTCTGACCATCCTAACCAAGTTAATAATGTGCTTGGGTTTCCATATATTTTTAGGGGAGCACTAGACGTTCGAGCTACTAAAATAAATGAAGCTATGAAAATGGCAGCTGTAAAAGCACTAGCTGAATTAGCAAAAGAGTCAGTGCCAGAGCAAGTTAATATAGCCTATGGTGAAACAAAATTGATTTTTGGGCGTGATTATATTATTCCAAAACCATTTGATCCAAGATTAATATCTACAGTTGCACCTGCTGTAGCAAAAGCCGCAATGGAATCAGGAGTAGCATTAAATCCAATTTTAGATTGGCAAAAATATGAAGAGGAATTATTAGACCGACTGGGATCTGATAATAAAATGGTTAGATTGTTAGCAAATAGAGCCAAAACAGAACCTAAAAGAGTAGTATTTGCAGAAGCAGATCATTTGGATGTATTAAAAGCAGCACAAATAGCTTTTGAAGATAATATTGCCTTCCCTATTTTATTAGGAAATAAAGAAATTATATTAGAATTAAAAGAGGAAATTGGTTTCTTAGCAGAGGTTCCAATATATGATCCAAAAACAAAAGAAGAAGATAAAAGGAGAAATGAATATGCTGAAATTTATTGGAATTCAAGACAAAGACGCGGAATTTCACTTTTAGATTCTCAAAAATGGATGAGAGAAAGAAATTATTTTGCTGCTATGATGGTAAATCAAGGTCATGCTGATGCTATGGTTTCAGGGTATTCCAGAAGTTATCCATCAATTATAAAACCAATTTTACAATTAATTGATAAAGCCCCTGGAATCTCTTTAGTTGCCACTACAAATGTTATGATGACTAATAGAGGTCCAATGTTTTTATCCGATACCGCAATTAACCCTAACCCATCTGCAGAAGATTTAGCAAAAATAGCTTTGATGAACGCTAAAACAGTTCGAATGTTCGGAATTGAACCTGTAATTGCGATGATATCATTTTCAAATTTTGGGTCTTCTTCTAATCCGAGTGCAAATAAAGTTAGAGAAGCAGTAAAATTCTTACATGAAAATCATCCAGAACTTCAAGTTGATGGTGAAATTCAAGCCGATTTTGCTTTGAATTCTGAAATGCTAAAAAATAAATTCCCATTTTCAAAGCTAGCAGGAAAAAAAGTAAATACTTTAATATTTCCAAATCTGGAATCAGCAAATATTACCTATAAATTACTCAAAGAATTGTATAAGGTTGATTCAATAGGACCAATTATGTTGGGAATGGACAAACCAGTTCACATATTTCAGTTGGGAGCTAGTGTGGAAGAAATGGTAAACATGGTTGCAGTTGCAGTTGTTGATGCTCAAGAAAAGGAAAAGAGAAAAAGGGTAAAGTAATTTTAGTAGCACTTTATTTTTAATAAATTTAATTAAAAATTTAGTGTAGAAGATTTTTCTTATATTTGAAAAATTACTTTATAAAATGATAGCACACTTACAAGGAAAATTAGTAGAAAAGTATCCAACAGAAGTTATTATTGAATGTAATGGAGTTGGTTACCATGTAAACATTTCTTTGCACACATACTCCCTTTTGCCAAATACCGATTCTTTAAAATTATACACCTACCTTCAAATTAAAGAAGATTCTCACACCCTTTTCGGATTTGTTGAAAAATCAGAACGAGAGATTTTCAAAATGTTGCTTTCAGTATCTGGAATTGGGGCAAGTATTGCTAGAACGATGCTATCTTCTTTGGAGCCTAAACAAATTATTCAAGCAATAGTTTCATCGGATGTTAATACAATTCAAAAAATTAAAGGAATTGGAGGAAAAACTGCACAAAGAATTATATTGGATTTAAAGGAAAAAATGTTAAAATTGTATGATTTGGACGAAGTTTTTACGTTACAAAACAATACAAATAAAGATGAAGCGTTATCTGCTTTGGAGGTTTTGGGATTTGCTAGAAAATCTAGCGAAATTGTGGTGGATAAAATTGTGAAAGAAAACCCGGAGGTTACTGTTGAAAACATCATCAAATTAGCATTAAAAAACTTATAATTTTTGAAAACATTACCCATAAAAAACAGAAATATAATATTTAAAATAAGTATCTTTTTTCTGATATTATTATCTGGTTTTAAAATATATTCTCAAAATAATACAACCACACAAGACTCAACCAAAATGGGTTTTTCTGTTGGTCAAATAGCTATTAGTAATCCTCCAAGTGTTGTCAATTTATATGTTTATGACCCTAAAACAGATCGATATATATTCACAAGTACTATAAGTGGTTATTCTATAAATTATCCAAAATTTCTTACCCCGAAAGAATATGAATCAATGGTTTTGAAAGAATCAATTCGAAACTATTACAAGAAAAAATTAGATGCAATTGAAGGTGTAAAAAAGGGTACTGAATCAGCCAAAAAAGATTTATTACCAAAATATTACGTAAATAATAGTTTTTTCGAAACCATATTTGGAGGAAATACTATTGATGTAAAACCTACTGGATCTGTTGAAATGGATTTAGGAGTGCGTTATACAAAACAAGATAATCCCTCATTTTCTACTCAAAATAGCTCTACTACGACATTTGATTTTAATCAAAGAATTAGTATGAGTTTGATGGGTAAAGTGGGAACTCGATTAAATGTAAATGCCAATTATGACACTCAATCCACGTTTGCATTTCAAAACTTAATCAAGCTAGAATATAACCCTGATTTGAATGCAAATGAAGATGATATTATTCAAAAAATTGAAATTGGAAATGTAAGTATGCCATTAAACACTTCTTTAATAAGAGGAGCCCAGAGTTTATTTGGTGTCAAAGCGCAATTTCAATTTGGCAAAACTACTATTACTGGAGTTTTTTCTGAACAAAGGTCTCAAACAAAATCAGTAACCTCTCAAGGAGGAGGTACGATACAAGAGTTTGAATTATTTGCACTAGATTACGATGCAGATAGACATTTTTTCCTTTCTCAATATTTTAGAAATAAATATGACGAGTCGCTAAAAAATTATCCATTTATTAATAGTAGAGTTCAAATTACAAGAGTTGAGGCATGGATTACCAATAGACAAAATAGAGTTACGACTACTAATAATAATTTAAGAAATATTATTGCTCTGCAAGATTTAGGGGAGTCGCAAATTACGGGATACAATAATAATGAAATTGTTGTTGCTAACCCAACAACTGGTTTTTTTATTGCGCCACCAGATAGCCCAGCCGACAATAAAAATAACAAATATGACCCTGCATTAATAGATAATGGCGGAAGATTAAATGGTAATATTAGAGAAATTGTAACGGCAAGTTCAGGTTTTAATGGCGTAACTGTAAGCGAAGGTCAAGATTATTCCAAATTAGAAAACGCAAGAAAATTAACTTCTTCAGAATTTACATTTCACCCTCAATTAGGGTATATTTCGTTGCAACAAAAATTAGCTAATGATGAAGTTTTAGCAGTTGCTTTTCAATATACAATAGGAGATGTAGTTTACCAAGTAGGTGAATTTGGAACAGATGGAGTGCAGGCCACAGAAACGGGAGTTACAACACCTGGAACTGGCCAACCAACTTCTGTTTCAACTCAGAGTTTAATTTTGAAAATGCTTAAAAGTAATTTAACAAGTGTTGAAAATCCGACCACTCGTGTAACAACACCAATTTGGAACTTAATGATGAAAAATATTTATCAAATTCCAGGTGCTTTTCAAATGCAACAAGCTGATTTTAGGTTCAATATCTTATACACAGACCCTTCTCCATTAAACTATATTAATATCGTTCCACCACTTCCGCAGCCACAGGATTTAGTAACAAGCACCCCACTATTGAAGGTATTTAATTTAGATAAACTGAACTTTAATAATGATCCGCAAACGGGTGGCGATGGTTTTTTTGATTTTATTCCTGGACTTACTGTTGACACCCAAAATGGAAGAATTATATTTACTACAGTAGAGCCATTTGGAAAACACTTATTTGAAAAATTAAGAAATAATAGTATAGAAGATTATAATTTAGGGAACTATAATGCCAACCAGACAAAATACGTTTACAGAAATATGTACCGTCAAACACAAGCAACGGCATTACAAGATAGTGAGAAAAATAAATTTCAATTAAAAGGAAAATTCAAATCCGCTGGAGGAGAAGGAATCCCAATAGGCGCATTCAATGTACCAAGAGGGTCGGTTGTAGTAACAGCCGGAGGTCGAGTATTGGTTGAAGGAGTTGACTATAGTGTAAATTATCAATTAGGTAGAGTTCAAATTTTAGATCCATCACTTCAAGCATCTAATACTCCTATACAAGTTTCATTAGAAAATAATGCTGTTTTTGGCCAACAAACCAGAAGATTTATGGGGTTCAACGTAGAACATAAAATTTCTGAGAAGTTTATGATTGGAGGTACATTTTTAAAATTATCTGAAAAACCATTTACTCAAAAATCTACCTATGGCCAAGAATCAGTGAATAATACCATTTTTGGATTCAATACTAATTTCTCTACTGAAGTTCCATTTTTTACAAGATTAGTAAATAAGTTACCAAATATGGATACCGACGTTACTTCAAATTTATCTTTCAGAGGTGAAGTAGCATTTTTGAAACCAGATACTCCAGATGCAGATAAATTTCAAGGAGAATCTACAATTTATGTAGATGATTTTGAAGGTTCTCAAACTTCAATCGACATGCGATCACCATTTTCATGGAGTTTGTCATCTACACCTGAAAAGTCGGTAAGAAGCAGTTATGATTTTAATGCAACTGCCACAGATTTAAGTTATGGTTATAAACGAGCTAAATTATCTTGGTATAGTATAGATCCAACATTCTATGCTTCAAGGCCATCGGGAGTTTCAGTTCAAGATATTTCCTATAATTCAACAAGAAGAATTTATAGTGAAGAACTTTATCCAGTTACTGATATTGCAGTTGGGCAAACACAGGTTGTAAATACTTTAGATCTTGTTTATTATCCAAATGAAAGAGGACCCTATAATTATAATCCAGCTGCTATTGCAACAAACCTATTGCCAAATCCACAAAGTAATTTTGGTGGAATAATGAGGTCATTGAGCTCAACAAATTTCGAGCAAAGTAATGTTGAATACCTGCAATTTTGGTTATTAGATCCTTATTATGATCCAGGAAATCTATCAAGTGAAGCCTCCATAACCAATTCTGGAAAAATATATTTCAATCTCGGATCTATTTCTGAAGATGTATTAAAGGACGGAAGAAAGCAATTTGAAAACGGACTGGGAGTGGATCAGGTTTTGGTAACGCCACAACCAATTTGGGGAAATGTTCCAGCCTCACAATCTTTAATTTATGCATTTGACACTAATCCAGCTAACAGGTCAAGTCAAGATATTGGATTGGATGGACTTAACAACAACGAAGAAGCCATAAAATTCTCAAGTTTTTCTCGCTATCCAGATCCTTCAGCTGACGATTATGAGTATTACTTAGCTGCAGAAGGAACTGTTCAAGAAAGATATAAAAATTACAACGGTACCCAAGGAAACTCCCCTGTAGATGTTTCAGATGCAAGTAGAGGATCTACAACGCTTCCTGATGTTGAAGACATAAATCGCGACAATACAATGAACACAATCAATGCTTATTTTGAATATAGCATCGATTTACATAAAAATATGACTATTGGCGTTGACCGTTATGTTACCGATATTAGAGAAACGGAAGCTGCCAATATTCCTGCAGGTGCCAATCCAACTCGTGCAAGATGGATTCAGTTTAAAATTCCAATTTCACTCCCTGAAAACGCAATAGGAGGAATTTCAGATTTTAGATCAATTGGTTACATGCGTATGTTTATGACCGGTTTTAGTGATAAAATCACAGTACGTTTTGGCGCATTAGACTTAGTTCGTGGTGAATGGAGAAGATACGTCAATACCCTAGATGCCTCAGATACAAACCCTTCAGATGACAATACCGATGTAGATGTACTTACTGTTAATATTCAAGAAAACGGCAATAGAAGTCCAATTCGTTATGTATCGCCACCTGGAGTTGTAAGAGAGCAATTGTTCAATAATAACTCTGTAATTAATCAAAATGAGCAAGCTTTGGCAATTAGAGTTGGTGGTGATGGTTTGCAACCCGGTGATTCAAGAGCAGTTTTCAAGAATGTAAGTGTAGATATGCGTCAGTTCAATAAACTTAAAATGTTTTTACATGCTGAAGCACTTCCTTCACCCTCGGATCCAACGCCACTTCAAAATGACCAAATGATAGGTTTTATTAGATTTGGAAATGACTTTACCCAGAATTTTTATCAAGTTGAAATACCTTTAAAAGTAACGCCCGAAGGAGCTTCCTCTCCATCAGAAGTTTGGCCGGAACTAAACGAAATCAATTTACCGCTGGATTTACTAACTCAACTGAAAGTATTAGCATTGGGAGGTAATGCACCTGCTGAAGACATCAACGGAATACGATTTATTGATGACGACGTTTTAGATCCTTCCTTAACTTCAATTACCAATAGGGGTAAATTAAGACTTGGAATCCGTGGGAATCCTAATTTCGGATTAGTAAGAACCCTAATGGTAGGAGTAAAAAACAGAGCGACTAGCACCAGTAACATCCGAGGTGAAGTTTGGTTCAACGAACTTAGATTGGCGGAAATGGACAATAAAGGAGGAATGGCAGCAGTGGTAAACTTAGATACCAATTTAGCCGATTTAGCTACAATTTCTGCATCTAGTAAGAAAAGCACTATAGGTTTTGGAGCATTAGAGCAAGGTCCAAATGAAAGAAGTCGCGAAGATTTATTCCAATATAATATTGTTACTAATTTAAGCATTGGTAAACTACTACCTAAAAAGTGGGGTATTAATTTGCCATTTAATTATTCTGTTGGCGAGGAAACTATTACCCCGGAATACGATCCATTTAATCAAGATATTAGATTGCAACAATTATTAGACGTAACAACAAATCAAGCCGAAAGAGACAATATCAGAAATAGAGCGATTGATTATACAAAAAGAAGAAGTATAAATTTTATCGGTGTTAAAAAAGAAAGAGGAGAAAAACAAAAACCACATATTTACGACCCCGAGAATTTAACTTTATCCTATTCTTACAATGAGGTTTTACGCCATAATTTTGAAATTGAAAGTTATCAAGATAAACAGGTTAATACAACTGTTGATTACGCTTATACATTTCAAACAAAACCATTTGAACCATTTAAAAAAACAAGAATCTTCAAAAAAAGTGATTATTGGAAGTTATTAAGTGATTTCAATTTTAA
>RFPP01000036.1 GCA_009926065.1 Flavobacteriaceae bacterium | reverse complement strand
CTTTTTTTTAAAAAAAAGTAATAAAATTAAACTAAAATAAAAAATAGAAGAAATTGGAACTTTTTAATTTAATTTCTTATTAGTTTTCTATATTTCAATCGTTTAGGGGTTAGATCGCCTCCTAATCGCTTTTTCTTATTTTCTTCATATTCGGAAAAACCACCTTCAAAATAATAAACTTCTGAATTTCCTTCAAATGCAAGTATATGAGTACAAATTCTATCTAAGAACCATCTGTCGTGGGAAATTACCACGGCACATCCAGCAAAGTTTTCCAATCCTTCTTCCAATGCTCTAAGAGTATTGATATCCAAATCGTTAGTTGGCTCGTCCAATAATAACACGTTACCTTCTTCCTTCAAAGTCATTGCTAAGTGTAAACGATTTCTTTCACCTCCTGATAACATTGAAACTTTCTTGTTTTGATCGCTTCCGCCAAAATTAAATCGACTTAAGTAGGCGCGAGAATTTACCTGACGACCACCCATCATTATTAATTCTTGCCCAGCAGCAAAATTTTCCCAGATTGATTTATTTGGATCAATATTCGAATGCGATTGGTCAACATAAGCTATTTTTACTGTTTCACCTATTTTGAATTCACCAGAATCTGATTTTTCTTCACCCATTATCATTTTAAAAATAGTTGATTTACCGGCACCATTTGGACCAATAATACCAACTATTCCTGCCTGAGGAAGCGTAAAATTAAGATTATCATATAATAATTTATCACCAAAAGACTTAACTACGTTTTTAGCTTCAATAACATTTGTACCTAATCTAGGTCCATTAGGAATATAAATTTCTAAATTCTCGTCTAATTTTTTTTGATCTTCATTTAAGAGTTTGTCATAATTCTGAAGACGAGCTTTTTGTTTAGTTTGACGTCCTTTTGATCCTTGTCTAACCCACTCCAACTCTCGTTCTAAAGTTTTTCTTCGTTTAGAAGCTACTTTTTCTTCTTGAGCCATTCTTATCGATTTTTGATCTAACCAAGAAGAATAATTTCCTTTCCACGGAATACCCTCTCCTCTATCTAATTCTAAAATCCATCCCGCTACATTATCCAAGAAATAACGGTCGTGAGTTACTGCAATTACGGTTCCCGAATATTGAGCTAAATGTTGCTCTAACCAAAGTACACTTTCTGCATCTAGATGGTTCGTTGGTTCATCCAATAATAAAATATCGGGTTGTTTTAATAACAATCGACATAATGCCACGCGACGTCTTTCACCACCTGATAAATTCTTAATAGGAGTATCTCCTTCTGGAGTTCGAAGCGCATCCATAGCAATTTCTAATTTGGTATCGATTTCCCAAGCTCCAAGTGCATCAATTTTATCTTGCAAATCAGCTTGTCGATCCATCAATTGCTGCATTTTATCGGCATCTTCGTATACTTCAGGCAATCCAAAACTATCATTGATTTTGTTAAATTCATCTAAAACTGCCATTATCTCTGCAACTCCTTCTTTAACAATTTCAATAACTGTTTTTGTATCGTCCAAAATTGGCTCTTGCTCTAAATAACCAATAGTATAACCAGGCTGAAAAACTACGTCTCCTTGATAATTTTTATCAACACCCGCAATAATTCTTAATAAAGATGATTTTCCTGATCCATTAAGTCCAAGAATACCAATTTTAGCTCCATAAAAAAAGCTTAAATATATATTTTTTAATACTTGTTTATCACTATTTGAGTATGTTTTACTCAATTTTTGCATTGAAAAGATAACTTTTTTATCGTCTGACATTGTAAAATATTTAATATTATTTATTGTTTAATAATTGATGAATTGCAATAGAAAAGCTATTTTAAAATTAAACTCTTCCTTTTAGAGCATTGAACACCCATGCATTTGCAAGAAAACCAACTCCTGTGGCAACAAATCCCCATCCAGATATTTCGCTATATTTAAAAACTCCTAAACCGATAAGTAACAATCCCATTACAACCATCAGTAAAGTTGCCCAACCTAATATAGTATTTTTATTCATACCCATAATTAAAATTATTTTATTAATGGCAAATATCGTTAAAATAGTTATTATAACAAATGTAATTGTGACGGTAAATACTAATTGGTATTAATTAAAAATCCCAACTAACATTTCTTTCAATAATTCATGTTGCGGTAAAGCATTGGCGCCCACTCCTTTGCTTTTAATATCAATTTCTCTAAGTAGTGTTACAATTTTACTCACTTTTTTCATTGGATAATTTCTCAAAGCTATATCATAATCTTTAAGAAAAAACGGATTAACCTTTAAAACCGCAGCCACATTTTTAGGATTTTTATCTTTTAATCCATGGTATTGTAGTAATTGAACAAAGAAACTAAAAAGCATACCCGTGGTCATAACTATAGGATGGTCTTTTGGATTTTCAGAAAAATACTGAACTATTTGATAGGATTTTAGCTGGTTTTTTTCTCCTATTGCTTTTCGTAATTCAAAAATATTAAAATCTTTACTAAAACCTATATTTTCTTCAATATCATTTGCTGATATAGTACTTCCAACTGGCAAAATAATTTGAAGTTTTTCTATTTCGTTATTTATTTTTTCTAGATTATTACCTAAAAATTCTACCAACATAGAGGTTGCTTTTGGTTCAATTGAATATTTTTTTGATTGTAAAACTCTAGTAATCCATTGACCAACTTGGTTATCATATAATTTTTTACTTTCAAATACCAATCCCGATTTTTCAAATAGTTTAGTTACTTTTTTTCGTTTGTCAAGCGTTTTGTATTTATAACAAAGTACTAAAACAGTTGTAGGCATTGGGTCTGAAGCATAACTTTCAAATTTATCTATTGTTTTAGCCAAATCCTGTGCTTCTTTTACTATAATAACTTGTCGTTCAGCCATCATTGGGTAACGTTTTGCTGCTGAAACTATATCTTCAACAGTAACATCTCGTCCGTAAAGCACCGTTTGATTAAAACTTTTTTCCTCTTCTGTAAGTACATTCTTTTCAATATAATCTGAAAGCTTGTCTATATAATAAGGTTCTTCACCCATTAAAAAATAGATGGGTTTTATCTTTCCCGATTTAATGTCGTTTACAATTTTTAAAACTTCATCCATAGTTTATACTGTAAATTAAGGTGATAGGTCAAGATAATCGATTGAACTTTAAACCTTAAACTTTAAACTTATTTTATATTTTTGCTATATGAAGCAATTACAATTTCCAAATTATTCATTCCGATTCAAAAATAGTGAAAATAAAGTAGCTATTTTCGATGAAATCAGGAAAAAATTTATAATTATTACACCTGAGGAATGGGTTCGACAACATGTGATTCAATTTTTATTACAAGATAAAAAATATCCAAAGTCACACATAAACGTTGAAAAGCTATTGAAAGTCAACAATCTAACTAAAAGATATGACGTTGTAGTTTATAAACCGGATGGAAATATTAATGTGCTTGTAGAATGTAAAGCTCCGGAGGTTAAAATTACTCAAAGTACCTTTGATCAAATTGCGAGATACAATATGACTTTGAAAGCCGATTATTTAATGGTAACCAACGGACTTAATCATTACTTTTGCAAAATGGATTATGAGAACGAGAAATATCATTTTCTAACGGAATTACCAGAATATCAATATTAATTAGAATAAATGAAAATCGCAGTTGTAATTTTGAATTGGAATGGAAAGAAATTGTTAGAACAGTTTCTGCCTTCTGTTGTTCAAAATTCTCCTGAAGCTACCGTTTTTTTAGCTGATAATGCCTCTACTGACGATTCGATTTCATTTGTAACAACTCATTTTCCCTCAGTTCAAATAATAAAAAACGAATACAACTTAGGATTTGCTCAAGGTTACAATGAAGCATTAAAAAATGTCGATGCCGATATTTTTGCATTAGTAAACTCTGATGTTGAAGTAACCCAAAATTGGTTGAAACCAATAATGGAAACATTCAATAATGAACCAAAAACCGCAATTATTCAACCTAAAATATTAGACTATAAACGCAAAGATTATTTTGAATATGCAGGTGCTGGCGGAGGTTTTATTGATAAATTTGGTTATCCTTTTTGCCGAGGTCGAATATTTGAATCGATAGAAAAAGACCATGGACAATACAATGATAGCTGCGAAATTTTTTGGGCATCAGGTGCTTGTTTTTTTATAAGAAGTTCTGTTTACAAAGAATTGAATGGTTTTGATACCGATTTTTTTGCGCACCAAGAAGAAATAGATTTGTGTTGGCGTGCAAAAAATAAAAATTACACCATTAAATACAACGGTTTATCTACTATTTACCATGTTGGTGGCGCTACATTAAACGAAGAAAATCCAAAAAAAACATTCTTGAATTTTAGAAATTCTTTGTTTATGTTGACTAAAAATTTACCTAAAGAAAAACTAATTATAATTATCATTATTAGAATGTTATTGGATGGAATTGCAGGAATACGATTTTTATTCCAAGGTAAATTTGCTCATCTCTTTGCCATACTAAAAGCCCATTTTCATTACTATCATTTGTTAAATAGAAATTTAAAAAAACGGGACCTTTTTCAATTAAATTCCTATTTTCAAAAAAATAGTATTGTGTTCGATTTTTATATAAAAAAACGGCATAATTTTTGAAAAATATAAGGTAATTAATAATTGTTTTTTATTTAATTTTGTAAAAAAAATAAACCCTCATGAAAAGAATCGTATTAGCATTATCATTAGTCGCTTTATTAACAACTTCTTGTGTTTCAAAAAAGAAATTTGTTGCCTTAGAAGCCAAAAATAAAGAAATCCAAGATTTACTAAATTCCTGCACTGTTAAATTGAACATGTGTCTAACCGAAAAAGATGCTCTTGCAAGTCAAATTGAATTTCTTAAGAAAAACAATGAGAATTTGATTCAAAACATGGATAACATGACTACCTTATCTACTAAAGGAGCTCAAAATATTGAAAAAGCATTAGAAACCATCAAAGAAAAAGACATCAAAATTTCTAGGATGCAAGATGCTTTAACTAAGAAAGACAGTGTTACTTTAGCATTAGTTACGAGTATTAAAAGTTCAGTTGGGGTTTCCGACCCAGATATTGAAGTTAACGTTGAAAAAGGAGTTGTTTTTATTTCTATTGCAGATAAATTGCTATTTAAAAGTGGAAGCTACCTAGTTAGTGATCGTGCAAAAGAAGTACTTGCTAAGGTTGCCAAAATTATCAATGACAAACCAACATTTGAGTGTATGGTTGAGGGACACACTGATAATGTTCCATTTATTGGAAACAATATATTAATTGACAACTGGGATTTGAGTGCAAAACGTTCTACGGCAATTGTTAGGGTTTTAACTAAAGATTTAAATGTAAATCCTAAGCAATTAATTGCTGCCGGTCGTGGTGAATTTATTCCATTAGTAGAAAATAATTCGGTTGCAAATAGAGCAATCAATAGAAGAACTCGTATCGTTATTCTTCCAAAAATTGATGAATTTTACGAAATGATCGAAAAAGAAATGAAGAAACAGTAATATAGCTTTCAGCTTTTGGTAACTAGTTATTAGTTGGTTTAAAAATTAAAAAACGTCTAGATAAATCAAGACGTTTTTTTTTAAGAATTTATTAAACTGAAACTAACTTAAAGCACCTCCAAACTTCCTTTTCCTTCTCGAACTACAACTGGTTCAAATCCCGATAAATCAATTATGGTTGAACCTACATTATCTCCATAACCTCCATCAATTACTAAATCAACCAGATTTTGCCATTTCTCAAAAATTAATTCTGGATCAGTAGAATATTCTAAAACTTCATCTTCATCATGAATAGATGTTGAAACGATTGGATTTCCTAATTGACGGACAATATCTAGCGTAATGGCATTGTCAGGAACTCTAATTCCGACGGTAGTTTTTTTCTTAAACTCTTTTGGTAAATTATTATTTCCCGGGAGAATGAAAGTATAAGGACCTGGTAAAGCTCTTTTTAGAATTTTAAATGTTGAAGTGTCAATTTGTTTAATATAATCGGAAATATGACTTAAATCGGAGCAAATAAATGAAAAATTGGCTTTCTCCAACTTCACTCCTTTGATTTTTGCAATTCGCTCCAATGCTTTACTATTGGTAATATCACAACCTAAACCATAAACCGTATCGGTGGGATAAATTACCAAACCACCATTTTTCAAAACCTCAACCACTTTTTTAATAGCGACTTCGTTGGGATTGTTTTCGTATATTTTTATGAATTGAGCCATATTAGATAGTTTGAAGTTAAAATATTTAAGGTTATAAATGTTCCTGATACAACTTTAAACAATTATTATCCTATTACATCCAATTTTGCAAAACGAAGTAATAATTTCTTAATTCCTCCGACTTCAAATTTGATTTCGGCTTTTTTATCAGCGCCAACGCCTTCTAAATTGATGACTTCGCCTTTTCCGAAGCGTTCGTGCATTACGACATTTCCAATAGTTAATTTGTTGTCAAATAAATTGGCTGCACCCGAAGAAGCATTTGAATTTACTGGTTTTAACTTTCTAACTGATGCTGGTTGTTCATCTCCATATTGTTTCGGAGGCGTTCCTCCTATTGGCTTAGCCAAACGCAATTTTGATTTATCGACATCACCAAAAATATCGCTATCAATCATTGGTTTGTACCTATAATTATTTTCTTCTGGAGTTAAATATTCCAAATATTGGCCGTCAATTTCTTCAATAAAACGGGAAGGTTCACTATCGGTTAATTTTCCCCAACGGTAACGTGATTGCGCATACGTTAAATAGGCTTGGTATTCAGCACGAGTTAAGGCCACATAAAACAATCGACGTTCTTCTTCCAATTCACTTCTGGTGCTCATACTCATAGCGCTTGGGAACAAATCTTCCTCCATTCCTACTACAAAAACCGTTGGAAATTCCAACCCTTTTGCCAAGTGAATAGTCATTAATGCTACTCGGTCATCGTCGCCAGTGTCGTTATCTAAATCGGTTGCCAATGCCACATCTTCCATAAACTCAGCCAAAGAACCGCGAGCTCCATCAATTTCTTTTTGTCCCTCGGTAAAATCTTTAATACCGTTCAGTAACTCTTCAATATTTTCAATTCTGGCAATTCCTTCAGGCGTTCCGTCTTTTTTCAATTCTTGAACCAAACCTGTCTTCTTGGCCACATGATCGGCAATATAAAATGCGTCTTGATTTTCATTTATTACCTGGAAACTCTGAATCATTGTTACAAAATCGGTTAGTTTTTGCTTTGCACCAGAATTTAATTTTAAATCAATCTTATCAATATTTTGCATTACTTCAAATATTGATCTTTTGTAATGATTGGCTGCAATAGTTAGTTTTTCAACTGTTGTATCACCAATTCCTCGCGCTGGATAATTGATAACACGAATTAATGCTTCTTCGTCTTTTGGATTGATTATCAAACGTAGGTAACACAAAACATCTTTTATTTCTTTCCTTTGATAGAATGACAAACCTCCATAAATACGATATGGAATATCTCTTTTTCTCAAAGCATCTTCCATAGCACGTGATTGTGCGTTGGTTCTATATAAAATGGCAAATTGCCCATTTTTCATTTGTTTTTGCATTTTCTGTTCCCAAATGGTGCTTGCAACAAATCGTCCTTCTTCTCCATCAGTCAAACTTCGATGCACTCTAATTTTAGGTCCGAAATCATTTGCAGTCCAAACAATTTTATCCAATTTTATTTTATTTTTTTCAATGATAGAATTGGCAGCTTCAACAATATTCTTGGTTGAGCGATAATTTTGCTCCAATCGATAGGTTTTTACTCCATCATAATCTTTTTGGAAATTCAATATATTATTGATGTTGGCACCACGAAAAGCATAAATACTTTGTGCGTCATCACCAACCACACAAATATTTTGAAATTTATCTGATAAAGCACGAACGATTAAGTATTGAGAATGATTGGTGTCCTGGTACTCATCAACCAAAATATATCTGAACCGGTCTTGGTATTTCGCTAATACTTCGGGAAAACGATTTAACAATTCGTTTGTTTTTAAAAGCAAATCGTCAAAATCCATGGCACCCGCTTTAAAACAACGCTCGACATAATTCTGATAAATTTCACCTAATCGAGGTTTTTTAGACATCGCATCGGCTTCCATTAATTCAGGATTATTGAAATAGGCCTTAACCGTAATCAAACTATTTTTATAAGAAGAAATTCTACTAAATACTTGTTTGGGTTTGTAAATATCTTTATCCAATTGCATTTCTTTAATAACCGCAGAAATTAACCTTACTGAATCTTGGGTGTCATAAATGGTAAAATTAGAAGGATATCCTAGTTTTTCCGATTCCGATCGAAGAATTCTTGCAAAAACAGAGTGGAATGTTCCCATCCAAAGATTTTTTGCTTCGTTAGTTCCAACGATATCTGAGATTCTTTTTTTCATTTCACGAGCCGCTTTGTTCGTGAATGTTAATGCCAAAATATTAAATGCATCAACTCCCAAACTCATAAGATACGCAATTCTAATAGTTAAAACCCGTGTTTTTCCTGAACCGGCACCAGCAATAATAATCATTGGCCCGTCCTTTTGTAGAACTGGCTCTTGCTGTGCTGAGTTAAGCTGGCTAATGTATTTTTGCATTTTTAGTTTTATAGGAATACAAAAATAAGAATTTAGAATGAGGATTTAGATATGAAAACAAACTATATCTTTACAATTTTAAGATATTTTTAGAAAGCTTATTTTCCTTGAAAAATATCATAGGCAAATCGGAATAAAGTACCTAAAACAACAACCAAAAAGAAAATTCTAATGAATTTATTTCCTTTACTGATTGCTAATTTAGCGCCAATATAACCTCCTAAAGCATTACAAACAGCCATTGGAAATGCTATCACCCATAAGATTTTACCTTTGATTATAAACAAACAAATCGAACCAAAGTTGGTTGCTAAATTGACCATTTTAGCATTTGCGGAAGCTTGTAAAAAATCGAAACCTAAAATCACTACAAATGCAAGCACTAAGAAACTGCCCGTTCCTGGTCCAATAAATCCATCGTAAAATCCAATAATTATAGAAATTAAAACAGCGTAAATAATTTGTTCAATTGGTGAATGAAATTGATCTGCGTGTATTCCAAAATTTTTCTTTACATAAGTATAAATCAATAATAAAGATAGAATTACTAAAAGTAAAGGTTTCATAAAATCGTTACTCATATAAACCAATAATGTAGATCCTAAATAAGCAGAAGGAACTGCCAAAACCATCATCACAATTAGCAATTTCCAATTCATTTCTATCTTCTTTAAATATTGAATAGCAGCAAAAAAAGTTCCGCTAAAAGAAGGTATTTTAAGAGTCCCAATAATTGTTGAAACTGGAAGATTAGGTAATAATATTATCCCCATTGGCGTTTGAATCAATCCTCCACCTCCAACAATGGCGTCAATAAAACCAGCTAAAAATGCAGCTAAACATAATAGCACTATTACAAATATGTCCATCAAATAAAAAAATTTATCAAATGTAAGCTATAAGTTTATTTGTTTATTCGTTAATTTGTTTTTTTTTTAATTGATATCTAATAAATATTATAAATGGAAACTTCAAAATTAATTGAATTACTAAGTTATACATTACCTGCCATTATTACAGGTGTTGTAGCCTATTATTTTTTTAACCTACACACAAAAAACGAAGAGAGAAGACGCAGATATTTATTAAATAAAGATACTCAGAAAGATTCTTTACCATTGCGTTTACAAGCTTTTGAAAGAATGACATTGTTCTTAGAGAGAATCAATCCTGGTAAATTATTGATTCGTATTTCTCCAAATTCCGAAGATAAAAACGAATACGAAAATTTATTAATATCGCAAATTGAACAAGAGTTTGAGCATAATTTAACCCAACAAATTTATATGTCAGATGAGTGTTGGACAGTAATTATTACCGCCAAAAATGCAACTATTCAAATGATTAGAAGAACTAATATGAGTGAACGAGTTGATACTGCAAATAAACTTCGAGAAGTTATTATGAATGATTTAATGGACAAACAATCGCCTTCAGCAGTAGCATTATCCTATATAAAAAACGAAGTCAAATACTTATTCTAAATAAAAAAACCTTTCACATTGAAAGGTTTTTTTTATGGTTTATAAAATTTATAATAATTTTCTAGCAATTACTTTTTCAGCTGCCTCAATAATCGCTTGATTATTCAATTTATATTTTTCCATTAATTGTGCTGGA
Source organism: Flavobacteriaceae bacterium (assembly GCA_009926065.1). GTDB lineage: Bacteria > Bacteroidota > Bacteroidia > Flavobacteriales > Flavobacteriaceae > Flavobacterium. The sequence goes on along the minus strand of RFPP01000036.1, from coordinate 11,441 downwards.
GTTCCGCTTTCGCCAAATGAATCGTGAACTGCAACAAATTCTTGTGGTGCAGGATGATTTGATGATAAAACTCTTGCAACGCTTTCGCCTAATCCACCCAAAATATTGTGTTCTTCAGCAGTTACAATACATTTTGTTTTAGCTAATGATTTTAAAATCGCTGCTTCATCCAATGGTTTAATAGTATGAATATTGATAACCTCAGCAGAAATTCCTTTTTCTTCAAGAATTTCCGCAGCCAATAATGCCTCCCAAACCAAGTGACCTGTTGCTACAATAGTTACGTCGGTTCCTTCATTTAAAACGATCGCTTTACCAATTACAAATGGTTCGTCAGCAGGCATAAAATTAGGAACTACAGGACGTCCGAAACGCAAATAAACAGGACCGTGGTGATCTGCAATTGCTATTGTTGCCGCTTTGGTTTGGTTGTAATCACAAGTGTTAATTACAGTCATTCCCGGTAACATTTTCATTAATCCGATGTCTTCTAAAATTTGATGGGTTGCACCGTCTTCACCTAAAGTTAATCCAGCGTGTGAGGCACAAATTTTTACATTTTTATCAGAATAAGCAACAGATTGGCGAATTTGATCGTAAACTCTACCAGTGGAGAAATTGGCGAATGTTCCAGTAAACGGAATTTTACCGCCAATAGTTAAACCAGCTGCTATTCCTATCATATTTGCCTCAGCAATACCGATTTGGAAAAAACGCTCTGGATGGTTTTTCTTGAAATCGTCAAATTTTAAGGAACCGATTAAGTCTGCACAAAGAGCAACAACTTTATCATTGGTTTGTCCTAATTCTGTCATTCCTGCTCCAAAACCAGAACGGGTATCTTTACTTCCTGTGTTTGTATATTTTTTCATTGTTTTTAAATTGTAAGATTTAAAGATTTAATAATTTAAAGATTCCTATGAAAATCTAGAATTAAAAATCTACAATCTGATTTAGTAGTCTCCTAAAGTTTCAGGGTTTTGTGTCAATGCAGTTTCAAGCTGTTCATCATTGGGAGCTTTTCCGTGCCAAGCATGACTGAACATCATATAATCAACACCGTTACCCATTTCGGTATACAATAAAACGCAAACTGGTTTTCCTTTTCCAGTTCTTGATTTCGCTGCGTTCATTCCTGTGATTATAGCTTCAATGTTATTTCCCTCTTTGATCTCAACTACGTCCCAATCGAAAGATTCAAATTTGGTACGAATATTTCCCATAGGTAAAACCTCATCGGTAGAACCATCAATTTGTTTACCGTTAAGGTCGATTGTTGCAATTAAATTGTCTACTTTATAAGCAGATGCATACATTATTGCTTCCCAATTTTGACCTTCTTGCAATTCCCCATCACCATGAAGCGTATAAACAAGATTTTTATCACCGTTTAATTTTTTAGCTAATGCGGCACCAATTCCCACAGACAATCCTTGACCTAAAGAACCAGAAGCGATTCTGACGCCAGGTAGATTATCATGAGTAGTTGGATGTCCTTGTAATCTAGAATTAATTTTTCTGAAGGTTGCTAATTCGGCAATAGGAAAATAACCACTTCTCGCTAAAACGCTGTAAAAAACGGGAGAAATATGTCCGTTAGAAAGGAAGAAAATATCTTCACCTATTCCGTCCATATTGAAAGTATCTTTTCTATTCAAGATACTTTGGTAAAGGGCTACAAAAAATTCTGCGCAACCTAAAGAACCCCCTGGATGACCAGAATTTACTGCATGTACCATTCGAAGAATATCTCTTCTTACTTGGATTGTAAAATCATTTAATTGTTGTGTGTTGGGTTTCATTTTGTGAGTTATAGTTAAACTAATGCAAAGATAATCAGATAACTTTGTTAGCAAGAATCTATAAAAATTAAATCCTAACAAAATGGTATATTTTATTAACAATTCTGTAATTATTGAAGTCAATTTTCAATCGGATTTTGATTTATGCAATAAATTGCGTGAGTGATGGAAATGGAAATCCTGTTGCGAAACAAAGTGGAGCAAGAGATTGAAGTGTACAGCACGACCGAGTTTAATGGTTGTATTGAACTTTGCAATTACGTTCTAAACGAGGGCACGCCGAAAAACTATGAAAACTTGAAATTCATGTTAATTTATTTGGTATTTCCCCACTCGTAAATTACAATTCTCTTATATTTGCTGACTGAAAAAAGCCAATATGAAGTTTGATTTATTAAAGACTGATCCACAATCTCAAGCTCGTGCGGGGACAATTACTACTGATCACGGTGTGATTGAAACGCCTATTTTTATGCCCGTGGGGACCGTTGCTTCGGTAAAAGGGGTGCACCAACGCGAATTGAAAGAGGAAATAAACCCGGATATTATTCTTGGAAATACCTATCATTTATATTTACGTCCGCAGACAGAAATTCTTGAAAAAGCGGGTGGATTACATAAATTCATGAATTGGGATCGCAATATTTTGACCGATTCTGGGGGTTACCAGGTGTATTCCCTTTCGGCAAATAGAAAAATTAAGGAAGAAGGGGTAAAATTTAAATCGCATATTGACGGTTCTTATCACTTTTTTACGCCGGAAAATGTGATGGAGATTCAACGTTCCATTGGAGCTGATATTATTATGGCTTTTGATGAGTGCACCCCTTACCCATGTGATTACAGGTATGCGCAACGTTCAATGAATATGACGCATCGTTGGCTGGATCGTTGTATTAATCACTTAGAAAAAGTGCCTGTGAAATATGGTTACGACCAAACGTTTTTTCCTATAGTTCAAGGAAGTACTTATAAAGATTTGCGTATGCAATCGGCGGAATATATTGCTAATGCTGGTGCGCATGGAAATGCTATTGGCGGACTTTCAGTAGGGGAACCTGCGGAAGAAATGTATGCAATGACGGAAATTGTTACGGCAATATTACCGCAAGACAAACCGAGATATTTAATGGGTGTGGGAACTCCTATAAATATTTTAGAAAATATAGCGCTTGGAATTGACATGTTTGATTGTGTGATGCCAACTAGAAATGCCAGAAACGGAATGTTATTTACCGCCAATGGTACTATCAATATTAAAAACAAAAAGTGGGAGGATGATTTTTCACCTGTTGACGAAATGGGAATCACTTTTGTAGATAGAGAATATACCAAAGCTTATTTACGGCATTTATTTGCGGCCAACGAATATCTGGGAAAGCAAATTGCTACTATTCACAACCTTGGTTTTTACATGTGGTTGGTTCGTGAGGCTAGAAAGCATATCTTAGCGGGAGATTTTAAAGTTTGGAAAGAATTGATGGTTAAAAATATGAGCCAACGATTATAGATGCTTAATGAAAATATTAGATAAATACATATTAAAACGCTATCTAAGCACCTTTTTTGTGATGCTGATGATGTTTATTCCTATTGGAATTATTATCGATGTGTCCGAAAAAATTAATAGGATGATTGAATATAAAATTCCGTTTTCGGCTATTGTAATCTACTATTGTAATTTTACCATTTATTTCGCTAATTTACTTTTTCCAATTTTCCTTTTTCTTTCAATAATCTGGTTTACCTCAAAATTGGCTAACAATACTGAGATAATTGCAATATTGAGTTCGGGAATATCTTTTACAAGATTCATGCGTCCCTACTTGATTGGTGCAACTATAGTTTCTATTTTGGCTTTTTTGATTGGTATTTTTTTATTACCAAAAGCAAGCGAGGGATTCAATAATTTTAGATATACCTACTTAAGTCCAGGTGGTGTAGAAAAAATGAGGGAAAATTCTGATGTATTTCGTCAGGTTAGCAAAGACGAATACATTTATGTTGGTAGTTTTAATCAAGCTTCGAAAATGGCCTTTAATTTTTCAATGGAAAAATTCGACAAAGACCAATTAAAATATAAGATAAACGCTAGTAGAATAATGTGGAATGAGAAACAAAAAAACTATAGTCTTTATGATTATAATAAAAGAACGGTTGGGGAGTTATCTGACAAAATTGAAATGGCTGAAAAAAAAGACACGGTATTTAATTTTGATTTGGAAGATTTAACCCCAATGGTATATGTAGCCGAAACATTATCAATATTAGAATTAAATCATTTTATCGACAAAGAAATTAAGAGAGGAAATGCTAATATTAGTGTTTATTTAGTGGTGTTGTATAAAAAATACAGCTTACCCGTTTCGGCATTTATATTGACCATCATTGCACTTGCAGTATCTTCTATGAAGCGAAGAGGCGGAATGGGAATCAATTTAGCCATAGGTATTGCCATAGCTTTTGCTTTTGTATTTTTCGATAAGATCTTTGGAGCTTTGGCAGAAAAATCAACAATTAACCCCTTTATTGCGGTTTGGTTTCCTAATATATTATTTGGTTTTCTAGCAATTTATCTATTAAAAAATGCCAAACGATAACTTAAAAAGTTACCTACATCTTCATTTCATCGTTTTTGTTTGGGGATTTACAGCGGTAATAGGAAAATTAATTTCACTAGACGCCTTGCCATTAGTTTGGTATAGAATGCTCTTGGCAGTTGGTTTTATTTTAATTTATATCGGCTTCAATAGAACTTCTTTAAAGGTTCCTAAAAAAACACTTATTGGCTTTTTATTGGCCGGATTAATAATTGCTTTGCACTGGTTTACTTTTTTTAAAGCCATCAAAGTATCTAATATTTCGGTTACATTGGCATGTTTATCAACAGGAGCTTTTTTCGCTTCTTTAATGGAACCTATTTTCTATGGTAGAAAAATTATTTGGTATGAAGTTTTATTTGGAATCATAGTTTTTCTGGGGTTATACATCATATTCAATATTGAAGGACAATTTATCAACGGAATCTTATTGGCGTTAAGCTCGGCGTTTTTATCTGCGCTTTTTTCTATGATAAATGGAAAATACGCCAAAGAATATGATCCTTCTATAATCTCCTTTTACGAACTTTTAGGCGGGGTATTATTCTTTTCTTTGTTTCTAATATATTCGGGAAGTTTCAATTCCAATTTCTTTACAATTTCAAATTCAGATTGGTTTTACCTTATCATTCTAAGTACTTTTTGTACTGCCTATGCCTTTATAGCGTCTGTAAAAGTGATGAAATTTTTAAGTCCATATACAGTAATGTTAACTATAAACTTAGAGCCTATTTACGGGATAATTTTAGCGGTAATTGTATTCGAAGAAAGTGAAAAAATGAGCGTCAATTTCTATATTGGTGCACTAATAATTCTATCAACGGTAATACTAAACGGCGTTATCAAGTATTTTTATAAAACTTCAAAATAGTGGATGCGGTTATTTGAATAAATCCATTTAATTGTGTAAAAAAAACAGATGATGAGCTGAAGTGGTTGACCTTACAATCTAACAACCAAAAATTAATTTACATTCATTAAATTTTTCAATCTTTAAATTAAAAACTATATTTGCGTTCTAAAATATAAATGCACATACCCTATGGAATATTTAGATTTTGAGCTTCCAATAAAAGAACTAGAAGAACAACTAGACAAATGTGAAATTATCGGTCAAGAATCAGACGTTGATGTTTCTGGAACTTGTAAGCAAATTGCAAAAAAATTAGAAGATACCAAACGTGATATATATAAAAACCTAACTGCCTGGCAAAGGGTTCAATTGTCTCGTCACCCAAACCGACCTTATACTATGGATCACGTTAACGCATTGTGCGGAGACACTTTTCTTGAAATGTTTGGCGATAGAAATTTCAAAGATGACAAAGCAATGATCGGTGGATTAGGTAAAATTGGTGGGCAATCTTTCATGATTGTTGGACAACAAAAAGGTTACAATACCAAAACTCGTCAATACCGTAACTTCGGTATGGCAAATCCTGAAGGTTATAGAAAAGCGTTGCGTTTAATGAAAATGGCAGAAAAATTTGGAATACCAGTAGTTACGTTAATTGATACTCCAGGTGCTTATCCAGGATTAGAAGCTGAAGAACGTGGACAAGGAGAAGCAATAGCTCGAAACATTATAGAGATGATTCGTTTAAAAGTGCCTATTATTAGCGTTATTGTTGGAGAAGGCGCTTCAGGAGGGGCCTTAGGAATTGGTGTAGGTGATAAAGTATACATGTTAGAAAACACCTGGTATTCAGTTATTTCCCCTGAATCTTGTTCTTCAATTTTGTGGAAAAGTTGGGAATATAAAGAACAAGCTGCCGATGCATTGAAATTGACTTCTGCCGATATGAAAAAACAAAATTTAGTAGATGATATTATCCCAGAACCGCTTGGAGGCGCTCATTTTGACCGTGAAACTACTTTCAAAACAGTTGAAAAATATATTTTGAAAGGATATAATGAACTAAAAGACTTATCAACAACTGAATTAGTAGCAAAAAGAATGGATAAATACAGTAAGATGGGCCATTTTAAGGAATAATTTAGTTAAAATCACTAAAAAATCCGAAGCCTTATAGTTTCGGATTTTTTTTTACTTATTAACAAAAAATAGTTAGTTATCAACAAATAATAGTAATAACTACTTATGGTTTTTTTTTATTTTTTTGGTAAATTCGCTCAATGGAAAAATCTCTCAACATCAGTCCTTTAAAAGTAGAAAAAACTACAATTATCAATTTAGAAAAAGGCAAACTCCCACCGCAAGCACTAGAATTAGAAGAGGCGGTATTGGGAGCTATGATGATTGATAAAAAAGGAGTTGATGAAGTGATTGATATTTTACAACCCGAAGCATTTTATAAAGATGCCCATAAATATATTTTTGAAGCAATATTTCAATTATTTACTGATTCTCAACCTGTTGATTTATTAACTGTTTCTGCCCAACTAAGAAAAAATGGCAAACTTGAATTGACTGGTGGCGATTATTATTTAATCCAATTAACTCAAAAAATATCCTCATCAGCACACATTGAGTTTCACTCGAGAATTATTTTACAAAAATTTATCCAAAGAAGTTTAATCAAAATTTCATCTGAGATTATCGAAGATTCCTATGATGAAACTACAGATGTATTTGATTTATTAGACAAGGCAGAATCTAAATTATACGATATCACTCAAGGAAATATAAAACGAAGTTCTGAAACGGCTCAGAGTTTAGTTATTCAAGCTAAAAAGAGAATAGAAGAGATTGCAGGAAAAGAGGGTTTAAGTGGAATTGCCTCAGGATTTGATAATTTAGATAAAGTGACATCTGGTTGGCAACCCAGTGATTTAATTATTATAGCTGCAAGACCTGGTATGGGTAAAACAGCATTCGTGCTGTCTATGGCAAGAAACATAGCTATTGATTATGGACATCCTGTTGCATTATTCTCTTTAGAAATGTCCTCTGTACAATTAATAACGAGATTGATTTCTTCAGAAACCGGTCTTTCCTCTGAAAAATTAAGAACAGGAAAGTTAGAAAAACACGAATGGGAACAATTGAGTATTAAGGTGAAAAATTTAGAAAAAGCCCCTTTATATATTGATGATACTCCATCCTTATCAATTTTTGATTTACGAGCAAAATCTAGGCGTTTAGCTTCTCAACACGGTATCAAATTAATTATTGTTGATTACCTTCAATTAATGACTGCCGGAGGAAATAATGGAAAAGGTTCTGGAAATAGAGAGCAAGAAATATCAACCATCTCAAGAAACTTAAAAGCTTTAGCAAAAGAGCTTGAAGTACCTGTAATAGCACTTTCTCAATTATCACGTGCGGTTGAAAGTCGTCCTGGACATAAAAGACCTCTTTTATCAGACCTTAGAGAATCGGGTGCTATTGAGCAAGATGCTGATATTGTTTCTTTTATTTATCGTCCTGAATATTACAAATTAGATGAATGGGATGACGAAGGAAATTCACCAACACAGGGTCAGGCTGAATTTATAATAGCTAAACATCGTAATGGTAGTTTGGAAAGTGTTAAATTGAAATTTGTTGGAAGTCTCGGAAAATTCGATAATTTGGAAACCTATAGCGGTTCGTTTGATGATTTACCTTCAAAAATGAATCACGATGATAATCCATTTCAATCAAAAGATTTGCCAACGCCAAATGAAGCCTTTGGAAGTAACTTTAATGATTACCAAGAGGAAGATGATAGTGGTGAAGTCCCTTTTTAATAATCAGACTCCTTTTAAGCCGTCTATTAATAAATCTATGTCGTTTTTTGTATTGTAATGACTTAATGATATTCTAAGACTAGGTTTTTTCAAATCTTCATCTGATAAAAATTCAGCTAATACATGAGATGGTTTTGTGCTTCCTGATTGGCAAGCACTTCCGCGAGAAACCGCTATTCCTTTAATATCCAATCCAAATAATATCATAGCTGATTTATCTTCAGAAAAGGGTAAGGTTATATTCAATACATTATAAAATCCGTCTCTAGATCCATTGATTTTGAAATCTGGAAATTCTTGTTCTAAACGATTAATTAAATAATTTTTCAATTCAAGAATACCTTTTCTCTCTTCATCTAAATTAGCCAAAGCCAATTCTAATGCTTTAGCCATTCCAGCTATTTGATGAACTGCTTCCGTTCCGGGACGTAACCCTTTTTCTTGTTCTCCTCCATAAATCAAGGGTTGCAACCCAGAATTTTTTCTAACAAATGCAAATCCAATTCCTTTTGGACCATGAAATTTATGAGCTGCAGCAACTATAAAATCAACTGGAGTATTTTGTAAATCTAATTCTGTTTTTGCAACAGATTGAACGGTGTCTGAATGAAATAAAGCGTTATTTTGTTGGCAAATTCTTGCAACCAAATCAATATCTAAAACCGCTCCAACCTCATTGTTTACGTGCATCAAACTCACAAGTGTTTTCGCATTTTGCGAAAGCAAGTCAACCAAATTTGAAATATCGATATTTCCGTCTTTTTTAATACCTACAAAATCAACTTGTATTCCAAATTCCTTTTGCAATGCTTCAATTGTATGTAAAACGGCATGGTGTTCAATTTTAGAAGTAATAATTCTCTCTACTTTTAAATCTTTAACACACGAACGAAGTATAATATTATTGGACTCTGTACCTCCAGAAGTAAAAATGATTTCCTGAGCATTGCAATTCAACTCTTTTGCAATTAGTTTTCTAGAAAGCTCTATTATATTTTTGGCATTTCTACCAAAACTGTGGGTGGAAGAAGGGTTTCCAAAATCGTTTGACATTACATTAACCATCTCGCGAATTACTTCTTCACGAATTTGTGTGGTAGCTGCATTGTCTAAATATACTTTATTCATATTTTTTTTAACTATATTAATAAATTACAAAAACAAATTTATCAATTTTGGTTACAAAAATAGGAAATCAATTCAATGTGGAATAGCTTTTACATTAATTTAATTATCTTATTATAAATTGATTATTGAAACATAAGAAAACCTGCAAAAAAATTATATTTTTGTGTCAAATATAATATTATGAAAAAATTAATTGTTATACTTGTTTGTGCTTTTATTTTCAACGGATGCGATGATGGAAAAATATCATTAGATACTTTTAATTTTGATCCAGCTGCACCAATTAACAGCTGTACCACTAATAATGGATTGTTTTTTAAAGTAAAAAATAACGAAGCTTTAATCTTAAAAACGCCAATTTCAACATTTGCAAATACAGTAACTCCTCTTAATACCCCAAGAACTATAGTTATTAATAGTACCAATCAGGTTATTTATAGATCATTCAATTCAATTATTAGTAATGCTTATTTTTGTTCAACATTACCACCAGCAACTCCAACGGTTATTGATGAATGGTATGCTTTAGACGGAATTTCGGGAACAAGCGGACTTATTCAAGTAACTACCACACAAATAATAAATCCGACTACTAATGCTTTAACGGGCTACAACCATTATGTGGTATTTAAAAATATTACTTTTTACAATGGTTTAAATACTTTTACCTATGAAAATTATGTTTTTGGTAACTTTGTAACTTCACCTTAAATAATAATTTTTTATTTCACATTCTGCTTAATAAAAACTTCGGTTGCTCCAAGTCCATATTTTTGATAATTGGCTTCTTGAAAGAAAACTTGATCATATCTTCCTAATAGAAAATCAAGTTCAGCCTTTAAAACACCCTCTCCAACTCCGTGGATAAAAACGATTTTTGGAATGCGATTTCTGATCGCAAATTCGAGGTGTCTTTTTGCCGTATCTGTTTGCAATGTAAGAATGTCATAATTGCTCATTCCTCTGAAATTTGAAACCAATTTTTCTATATGTAAATCAAATTCAGGAGCGGGAATTTCGTTTTTATTCTTCTTAACTTTTACAAAACTTCGAGGTTTTGGCTCTTCTTTTTCGATTTTAATTTTACTTGAATTAAAACTTCCAATATTTTTATTTAAAATACTGGTATCGTTTACTTTAATTAATTCATTGACAAAAAATGTCATCATAAATCCATCCGTAGTTTCGATAGAAATTTCCTTTTTATTTATAGAAATCACAACTCCATTTATATTGTCATCAAGAACCGAAACCTTATCCCCTACACTAAACATCGTCTTCTTCTTTTTCTTGATTTTTACTTGGTACTTTGGCACTTAATTTCATCATTCCAATCATAAAAACTACAATAGAAATTACCTGAATATAGACGTTTTTTTTCTCTAAACTTTGTTCATAAAAAGCAATAATTATTGCAATTATCATTACCGGAAGTAAGACTTTTTTCATAGTGTGAAATTTTATAATTCAAAAGTAAGTAACTTTGAAATAATAACAAGCAATAAAAATATTGAATATAAAATTATTAAATTGCAACTCAAAATTACTAAGGATTGAATGTAGAAAAATACTTTTTGCCTTGTATTAATAAATCGCTTTTTGGGGTCGATTGCTTTGGCTGTGGCACCCAGAGGTCGTTACTTTATTTAAGTAATGGTGAATTCACAAAAGCATTCTATCAATTTCCAGCTATTTATACTACAATCCTACTTTTTATTCTTATAGGGTTACACGTAATAAATAAGAAAAGCGACTATCAAAAAATAATAATAGGATTAGCAATAATCAACACATTAATTATGATTATTTCATATATTTACAAAATAACAAACATTAAATAATTACTTTTATGGAAAAAAGAAATCTACCCAACGGAACCGCAGTTCTAGTATTAGGAATTTTATCAATTGTAACCTGCTGTTGTTACGGATTTATTGGTTTAATTTTAGGAATTATTGCAGTGGTTTTGGCCAACAAAGATTTGAAATTATACAAAGAAAGCCCTGAATTATATTTAAATTATAAGAATTTAAATGTTGGTAGAATTTTAGGGATAATAGGAATCGTACTAAGTGCATTAATGTTGATTGTATTTGTTTATTTGTTTTCCCTAGGTCCAGAAAAATTATTAGAATTCCAAAAGAATTTGGAAGCTAAAGCAAAATATCAACAAGAACAAGAACAATAATTTTTATAAAAAACCCTCTAATTAGAGGGT
>RFPP01000035.1 GCA_009926065.1 Flavobacteriaceae bacterium | reverse complement strand
ATTCATAATATTATGAATATCCATTAAAGGTTCTGAATTTAAATCGTAATTTGGAACATGATTCCGTTGTTCAATTTTAATCATTTTTGCCATTTTTTTAGCAAACTGTGTGTTTACAAAATGCCCAGGTTTGTTTGCTATTACTTTTCCTTTTATTCTTGTGCCTATCAATGCTAAATCTCCAATGACATCTAATAATTTATGTCTCGCTGCCTCATTTGGATAATGCAAAGTCAAATTATCTAAAATCCCATTTGGTTTTACAGTAATTTTCTCTTTTCCAAATGCTTTTTTTAAATTCTCCATAGTAGTTTCAGAAATTTCTTTATCTACATAGACAATAGCATTATTCAGATCGCCTCCTTTTATTAATCCATTATCTAACAAAGATTCAAGCTCATGAAGAAAACTAAAAGTTCTTGAGTCAGAGATTTCTTTTTTGAAATCTGATATTGATTTTAATGTTGCATTTTGAGTACCCAATACCTTTGTACCAAAATCTACCATTGTAGTAATTTGGTATTCATCACTTGGCATTACAATAATTTCACTTCCAGTAGACTCATCTGAAAATGAAATAATTTCCTTCACAATGTAATAGTTTCGATAAGCTTCTTGCTCAACAATTCCAGCTTTTTCTAAAGCTTCAACAAAATACTTTGAAGAACCATCCATGATAGGTAGTTCAGATGAATCTAATTCTATTAATACATTATCTAAATCACAACCTGTTAATGCCGCTAGTACGTGTTCAGGTGTTTGTATTTTAACCCCTAATTTTTCTAAATTTGTTCCTCGTTGGGTGTTAACCACATAATTAGCATCTGCTTCAATAACTGGTGAACCTTCTAAATCAATTCTAACAAATGAAAAACCACTATTTATTGGTGCAGGTTTAAAAGTCATTTTTACTTCTTTTCCAGTATGTAAACCAACTCCACTAAGAGAAATTTCTTTTCCAATTGTATTTTGCTTAACCGTCATTTTAAACTATTTTACTATTAATTTTAATTGTTCTAATTCATCTACAATTGTAGGTAAATTTTTAAAATGAACATATGATTTATAATATTCTTTGTAGGACATAGCTGGATTTCCTTGCAAAATCTGACCGTCTTTAACACTTTTAGTAACTCCTGTTTTTCCCTGAATATGAACGTTATTACCAACTGTTATATGACCTGCAAATCCAACTTGACCTCCTATCATACAATTTTTTCCGATTTTAGTGGAACCTGCAATTCCTGTTTGAGCAGCTATTACAGTGTTTTCTCCAATTTCAACATTGTGACCTACCTGAATTTGATTGTCTAACTTAACTCCTTTTCTAATAATTGTTGATCCCATTGTAGCTCTATCAATTGTAGTTCCAGCTCCTATATTAACGTTATCTTCAATAATTACATTACCTATTTGTGGGATTTTATTAAAAGTACCATCCGGATTAGGAGCAAATCCAAAACCATCACCACCTAAAACAGCTCCAGAATGGATATAAACGTTATCTCCAATTTCTGTTTCGGATAATACTTTTACGCCAGCAAAAATAGTAACATTATTACCAATCACAACATTATCACCAATAAAACAGTTTGGATATATTTTTACATTGTCCCCAATTACAGCATTTGAACCAATGTATGCAAAACTTCCTAAATAAAAATTATTTCCATATTTTACATTTTCAGATATCACAGATGGTTGTTCTATTCCAACTTTATTAGATTTTGTTTGATTATAAAATTCTAATATTTTGGAAAATGACAAATAAGCATCTTCTACTTTGATCAAAGTTGTAAATATTTCGCCTTCAGGAATAAAGTTTTTGTTAACAATAGTGACACTGGACTTGGTGGTATAGATGAAATTTTGATATTTTTTATTAGATAAAAATGATAATGAACCTTCAACACCTTCTTCAATTTTTGACAATTTGAAAACTTCAGCACTTGGATTTCCAACTACTTCTCCATCTAACATTTTCGCTATTTGTTCTGCTGTGAATTTCATCTTAATCAAATAAATATTTGGTTAATTTAGATAAAAAGGTAATCATTGAGTCTGTTTTAATCATTTTATAGTAATTAGGCATTTATAACTATACAAAAATATAAAAAATAGCAATAATTAATTAACTTTTTATAACTTGTTTTGGATAACAAAGATAATATTTTGTAATCTCTTTTGATATTGTTTTTAAATTCAGTTGATCAGAAGCCTCTACAACATCTTCGATTATATTGTCTTTTTTAAGAATCCTAATTGGCTCTGCTTGAATACTATAAGCCTGGTTTTTAATTTTACCTTTGAAAATAAAATAATTACTGTCTTGAATTGAAATATTATTTTGCTTAGAAAAATTATGCCGTAGTAGATCTAAATCTGATTTAGAAAATTTTTCATTGTTTAATTTAATTTTTAATAAATCTCTATGAATTATCATTTTACTTAAATTACTTAAAATAAAATCTTCGTTATTGATCCATGATTTTAATGCGCTAACAATATCATAATCATCTAAATTAGCAAACTTATTCAAGTTTTCGTTGTCGAATGAAGCTAATTCAATTTTATTATTCATAAAATATAGTAACGATTCACTACAATTTAATTTTATACCCTTTTGGGTAAGTTCCTTAGCTCTTTTTAAAACCTTGGTCAATATCAACTCAGCTACTAAACTAGTTTTATGAAAATATACCTGCCAGTACATTAAACGTCTTGCCAACAAGAATTTTTCTACTGAATAAATTCCTTTTTCTTCAATAACTAATTGATCATCAACAACAGTCATCATTTGAATTATTCTATCAGAACTAATATTTCCTTCCGCCACACCTGAATAAAAACTATCTCTTTTTAAATAATCCATTCTATCCATATCTAGCTGACTAGAAATTAGTTGAAGCATAAATTTTCTTGGATAATCACCTTTAAATATTTCAATAGCCATGCTTAATTTTCCACCAAATTCTTCATTTAATTTATTCATAAATAACAATGAAATGGCTTCATGATTAACATTTTCTACTATGCTGTGTTCCATTGCATGTGAAAAAGGGCCATGACCTATATCATGTAATAAAATAGCTACAAGTAACGCATTTTCCTCCTCTTCAGAAATAGAAACTCCTTTAAACCTCAAAACCTCAATAGTTTTTTGCATAATGTGCATACAACCCAAAGCATGGTGAAATCGAGTGTGATGGGCGCCTGGATAAACTAAGTAGGACAAGCCCATTTGTGAAATTCTTCGTAAGCGTTGAAAATAAGGATGTTGAATTAAATCGTAAATAAAAGGATTTGGTATAGAAATAAATCCATAAATTGGATCATTTAAAATTTTTAATTTATTGATTTGATTCACTTTTTATTCTGTTTTTGTTGTGCAAATATAATCAATAATCACTTTTTATTTATTGGTATTTAAAACAAATAAAAAAAAAAGACCTTACAGAAGTAAAGTCTTTTTTTATTTACAAACTATTTTACCAAATTGAAACTCTAAGCGAATCTGGTTGATACATTTTATTTCCAGGTTTTACATTAAATACTTTGTAAAATTCTGGCATATTACTCAAAGGACCATTAATTCTAAATTGCGCAGGGGCATGAACATCGGTCATAATTTGTGAAGCTAACGCCTCATCTTTAGTGTTTACCATCCAAGCATATCCATAAGCAAGAAAATAACGTTGATCAGGAGTCAAATTACTTATTTTCTGATTGTTTTTATATTGGGCTGTTTTCTTGAATGCTTCATAACCCATTACCACACCACCTAAATCGGCAATATTTTCTCCTTGAGTAGCTTCACCATTAATATGTTTATTGCCCAAAACAGTATATTTATTAAACTGAGAAACAATCAACTTTGTTTTGGCTTTGAATTTTTTCAAATCTTCTGGTATCCACCAATTGTTCAAATTTCCATTTTCGTCATATTGACTTCCTTGATCGTCAAAACCATGAGTAATTTCATGTCCAAAAGTCGATCCACCAATAATCCCGTATAAAATTGCATCATCAGGCATTCTTCCTTCAAAACCTGGAACGATAATATTACAAGCCGGCACTACAATTTCGTTATTACTTGGATTATAATAGGCGTTGTATGTTTGTGGATTCATGCTCCATTCTGTTCGGTCTACAGGTTTTCCATATTTATTAATCATGTATTTGTAGTTCCAAATATTTGCTTGAATAACATTGCCACAAAATGATTTTCTATCAATATTCATGGAACTCATGTCTTTCCATTTATCTGGATAACCTACTTTCATTACAATTTTGCTCAACTTTTTTAGCGCTTTAACCTTTGTTGCTTCGCTCATCCAATCCAGTTTTTTGATATGATCAGCGTAAACTTCTCGAATATTATTACCAATTTCCAACAGCTTCTCCTTGGAACCTTTCGGCAAATATTCAGCAACATAAACCTGCCCAATTAACTCACCAAGATAATTATCTGTTTGACCCACTACCCTTTTCCATCTTGGTTTTTGTTTAGAAACACCATTCATAACTGTGGAATAGAATTTGAAATTTTGTTTTTCAATATCGCTATTTAAATAAGCTGCATAGGTATTAACTAAATCCCATTTCAAGTATGTTTTCCAATCTTCGATAGAATAACTTTTTACGAAAGTATTTAAAGCTTTATAGAATTCTGGTTGTCCAACAATTACAGAATCAGCTTTAGCAACTCCAAGTACTGTAAAAATCGAATTCCAATTGATATTTGGCGTGATTTTCCCTAAACTAGCTACTGTCATTTTGTTGTAATTTTTTATTGGATCACGAAGGTCTTCTAATTTTTTTGAAGCTTTTGCCAAATCGGTTTCCAATTTCATAATTGATTTGGCACCCGCTTCGTTTTGCCCAATTAATCTTAGCATTGCTTGAAGGTGTTTTACGTATTCTGTTCTTATTTTTACAGTTTGATCATCAGTATTGAAATAATAATCACGAATCCCAAGTCCTAAACCACCTTGACCTAAAAATAAAGCATATTTAGTACTAATTTTATCATCTTGGCCTAAGTAAAATGAAAATGCTGGGCTTGCGCCAATGGTGTGAAGATGCGCGATTGATGTTACTAATGAAGGTACATCTTTAATTGCGTCGATTTTAGCAAACTCTGATTTTAAAGGTGAAATTCCCGCTTTATTGATAGCGATTGTATCCATTCCAGATGCATAGAAATCACCAATTTTTTGTTTGTTACTTCCTTTTTCAGCAGACACATCTTGAGCTGATTTTTCACATATTTGTTTTATTTGATTGTTTATTGTATCAGCAATAGTTCGAAAAATACCATTGCTTTTTTCAGTTGAAGGAATTGGATTTTTTTTAAACCATCCGCCGTTAGCGTATTTAAAAAAGTCGTCGGCAGGATTTACCAAAGTATCACGATTGGCAACTAATGGATCATAAAGTTCAACTTCTTTTTTATTGCAGCTTATTAAATTTAAACTTGCTAAAACAAGGATTATTAGTATTCTTGAGTTTTTCATAATTCTAAATATTAAGTTTTTGGAAATTCAAATTTAGATATTAAAATTGGTTTGCGCTAAAATAAAATTGATATATGAAAAACAAATTTTTATAAATTTAAATTTCCTAAATAAATGTCAAAAACGTTTTTAGCCCTGATTGCAGTGAACTCCCTCGCTTTTTTGCGAGGAGTGGAACGGAAAGCAGGAAATAGCTCCAAAAAATTACAATAAATTTAAGAAGTTAGCGTTGAAAAAGTGTTAATTTGCTACATTATTTTTAAAAGATAATTGAACTAAAAAAAAAGCGCGATGGATAAGATCAAAATACTTTGGGTTGATGATGAAATTGAATTGTTAAAGCCACACATTTTATTTTTGGAAATGAAGAATTACCATGTTACAAGTTGTAATAATGGTCGTGATGCTATTGAAATATTTGAGGAAGGTGATTTTGACATTGTATTTTTGGATGAAAATATGCCAGGAATGAGTGGATTGGAAACCTTGTCGGAAATGAAGGAGAAAAAGTCGGCTACCCCAATGATTATGATCACTAAGAGTGAGGAAGAATATATTATGGAGGAAGCGATTGGGTCTAAAATCGCCGATTATTTGATTAAACCTGTCAATCCGAATCAGATTTTATTGAGTTTGAAAAAGAATTTGGATCATTCTAGATTGATAACACAAAAAACAACGATGGATTACCAGAAGGAATTTAGAAAAATTTCAATGGATATGGCGATGGTGAATTCTTATGAAGATTGGATTGAGTTGTATAAAAAATTGATTTTTTGGGAATTAGAATTAGAAGATATCAATGATCATAGCATGATTCAGATATTGGAATCTCAAAAAGTGGAAGCTAATTCGCAGTTTGGAAAGTTTATAGAACGAAATTACGAAGATTGGTTCGAGCTTAAAACGGACAAACCTGTCTTATCTCATAATCTTTTTCGTGAATTAGTAGTTCCTGAAATAACAAAAAAGGACAAACCCATACTTTTTGTGGTAATTGACAATTTGCGTTACGATCAATGGAAAGTTTTTGAAGGAGTAATAAGTAACCATTATAAACTAGAAAAAGAAATTCCTTATTATGCCATTTTACCTACAGCAACTCAATATGCTAGAAATGCTATTTTCTCAGGATTAACACCGCTTGAAATGGAAAAACAATTTCCTCAATATTGGAAAAACGATCCAGATGAAGGAGGTAAAAACTTATATGAAGCTGAATTTTTAACTGCACATTTAAAACGTTTGGGTTTGAATATCAAGCAGGATTATTTTAAGATAACCAATTTGGCTTCGGGAAAAAAATTAGTTGATAATTTCAAAAGTTATAAAAATAACGATCTTGTTTCGGTGGTTTATAATTTTGTGGACATGCTTTCACATGCGAAAACTGAAATGGATGTTGTGAAAGAATTGGCATCTGATGATAAAGCTTATCGCTCTTTAACGCTGAGTTGGTTTAAGAACTCGCCTTTATTAGAAATCATACAACAGGCTCAAAAACTTGGTTTTAAATTGATAATTACCACTGACCACGGAACTATAAATGTAAAGAATCCTTCGAAGGTAATTGGTGATAAAAACACTAGTTTGAACTTGAGATATAAAACTGGTAGAAGTTTGTCATATGAAGATAAAGACGTTTATGCTGTTAAAGATCCAAAAAAAATTGGATTACCAGCAATAAATATGAGTAGTTCTTATATTTTTGCAAAGAATGAATATTTCTTAGCTTATGTAAATAATTTCAATCACTATGTGAGTTATTATAGAAATACCTATCAGCACGGTGGAATTTCATTAGAAGAGATGATTGTTCCGTTTTTAGTTATGAACCCAAAATAACAATTTATAATATTAATATAATGGAAGTTGTTTTTTCATTGGAAGAAATTGATAATGTTGCACAAATAATATTGGCTCAAAGCCCAAATAAAGTCGTATTATTCAATGGGAATATGGGCGTTGGGAAAACTACTTTGATAAAAAGTTTGAGTCAGAAATTAGGCGTAATTGGCAATACAAGTAGTCCAACTTTTTCTTTAGTTAATGAATATCAAACCTATGATAATCAAATAGTTTACCATTTTGATTGCTATCGTTTAAAAACTGAAATTGAAGCTTTAGATATGGGTATAGATGACTATTTATATTCAGGAAATTGGTGTTTTATAGAATGGCCTGACAAAATTGATAGCTTAATTCCTGAAAAATACTCTTCTATAAATATTGAAATATTACCAAATGGTTTAAGAAAATTGATTTATAAATAATTTTTTATAAATTTATATTTTAATTACATAATTAATGGCAATTACCCCTTTTTCTAAATCACAATTACTTCCTCAAGAAGAAAAATTAGAGCTTTCTAAACAAAGAAGTAATCTATTTATAGGAATTCCTAAAGAATCAAGTTATCAGGAGCGAAGAATTTGCCTAACCCCAGATGCCGTTAACTCTTTAGTTTCTGCAGGTCATCGAGTGATGATAGAATCAGGTGCAGGAATGAGTTCAAGTTATACTGATCAAGAATTTAGTGAGGCGGGAGCTGAGATAACTGCTGATACAAAAAAAGTTTTTGGTTGCCCAATGTTATTAAAAATTTCCCCACTAACTATTGATGAGATTGAACTAGTAAATCCAGAAACGATTGTAATTTCTGCTATTCAGTTAAAAACCAGAAATAAAGATTTTTTTGAAGCACTTGCTAAAAAAAAAATAACTGCTTTAGCTTTTGAATATATAAAAGACGAAGATGGCACCTACCCTGCTGTAAAATCATTGAGTGAAATTGCTGGAGTAGCATCGGTTTTAATTGCATCGGAATTAATGATTAACAATCAATTTGGTAAAGGATTATTATTTGGAAATATTACAGGCGTTCCTCCAACTGAAGTGGTAATTCTGGGTGCAGGAACTGTAGGTGAATTTGCTGCTAAAAGTGCGTTAGGATTAGGAGCAAACGTCAAAGTATTTGATAATTCAATAACCAAACTGAGAAGATTACAAAATAATTTGAATCAACGTATTTTTACCTCAACCATTCAACAAAAAGGATTATTAAAAGCCCTTAGAAGATGCGATGTTGCTATAGGTGCTATGCGCGGAAAAGATCGTTGTCCCGTTGTGGTTTCAGAAAGCATGGTTGAATTAATGAAAAAAGGATCAGTAATTGTAGATGTTAGTATTGATACCGGTGGTTGTTTTGAAACTTCTGAAGTTACTACTCATGAAAAACCTACATTTATAAATCACGAAGTTATCCATTATTGTGTACCAAATATACCCTCCAGATATTCAAAATCGGCATCACTTTCAATCAGTAATATTATTACTCCGTTCCTTCTTCAAATAGCTGATGATGGCGGAATTGAAAGCGCGATTAGATGCAACAATGGATTAAAGCATGGAATTTATATTTATCATGGAATATTAACCAATAAAGCTATTGGGGAATGGTTTAATTTAAATTATAGCGATATCAATTTAATTGTATTTTAATTTAAGTTTCCCTTACATTTGCAAAAAAAAATAAAAATGAAATTTTATCAACGATTTGCATATTATTTAGTTGGCTTATTTATTGGTTGCTTTTTTGTATCAATGGTATTTAGTGGAAAAGATACCAGATGCAATTATTTTCCAAATGCCAGAGTTTTGAATGATTTAAGTACCAAGCCATTTAATTTATCACCTGAAGCTTCAAAAAAGTTTGAAGAAAAATGGGTTACTATGAATGATATCAAAAATACTCTAAAATATGGCGATGTAGATTTTGATAAAAGTAATATCAATTATGAATCTGGAAAAATCTATGTTGTTGATGGAAAAACAACTTCTAATTTTCAAATATCTCTAGAATTTATTAATTACCCAGATAAAGTTGTTTTAAAAGACATCATTAAAAAGTAATATTTATTCAATAATAGTTGCAAATACAAATTCTAAATGTATATTTGCAGTCCATTTAGGGCGATTAGCTCAGCTGGTTCAGAGCACCTCGTTTACACCGAGGGGGTCGGGGGTTCGAACCCCTCATCGCCCACTGTCGTACCAAAAACCTCGTTTGAAGATAAATCAATTTCGCCCATAAATTAAAGTCAAACTATAAAGATTATCTTTATTTATTTATAATATTAAGCATCTTGAACTACTATGAAATCAAGTATCGATTTAATTTCCATTTTAACTTTTTCTAAACCCACTGAAATATCAATTGAATAAGCATATTCTAAAGTATCAAGTAGTAAAGTTGGATCAGAATAAATAATAATTAATGAAGTTTTTCTGTTATATAGTGGAATAACGTTAATTAAATCAGATGGATCGTATATAAATACAAAAATCAATTCTGAATTCATAATATTATGTTCTTCAATTGAAATGGAACTACAATAATATTTAAAAGTGTAATTTGAATAATAATTTGCTTCAAATATACTTTTTGAAACTTCCCTTTTATCTATGACCAAAATAGTATTAATCTGCATACTGCACTAATTTAATTCATTCAAATTTAATCTACCCAAATATTAGCATGGTAGTTATAATTAATATTATAAAATTAATGTGGTGATTTTAAATTAATATACTAATAAACGATTGAAACTATTAAATTTTGATATTTATTTTAGTTTATCATGATTAGTCAGAAATAATTGAAGAATTAAAATTATTCAAAAGAAAAACCTACCGCTTAAACGATAGGTTTTTAAAATTCATTTTAATCTATATCCACAAAAAATAAGAAAATTTGTAACTGATAAATTAATCAATTTATTTGCTTCTTATTTAACAATTTAATTCATTAATATCTCTTATTGACACTCTTGAATTACCTTTGTTAGTACTATAATTAAAGACATAAAATTTATTAAAAGTAATTTATATTTTCAATTACTAAAATAACTAGTTAACCAAAAATTTAACGAATATAAACCTCAACTCTAGCCGATCTATTTATTCCATGATTAATTTGACAACAATTTATAACATCACCTGCAGAAAAATTTTGATATGTTCCGCTCATTCCAATTCCCCCAGAAACATCATTTGTATTTTGATCGGTTTCGTTATTCCACGCAAATCCCCAGCGAATTCTTGCAGATTGATTATTAAAATAATTAATTCCGTAAAAAGTATAACCTCCCTGACTTGAAAATGGAGTGCCATAACCGGAATAAGTCATTGAACCGTTTGTAGAAGAGTAATAATTAACTTGAGATCCAGAAAATTTATTAATAAGAGTTGTTCGTGTTCCGTTTAAATGAAAATTATTTTGTAACCAAGTCCAACTTGATAAATTGTCAATACTTCCACTTTCGGAACCAATATTTTGAATGTCTGGCCATATTGCCAACATATCTTTAGCTTCAAAATTATTCATAGTTTCAAATTTAGCATCTCCATCATTTCTATTTGTAGCTGTTGAATTTAAAGTATTAGCTGAAGTCCAATAGTTTGCATCATAATTGAAAGTAGTACCCCTGGTAACTTTCATTGCAAGCATCCAGCCCCCTCCATCATAAGCGCTGTTCATAATACAGTAAATTTGAGTTGGACCAACATTTGGTAAATTAATCCAATAAACCCCATCTACTGAGTTTGGGTAATCTCTTTTAATTTGATAGGCGCTTTCACCTGGATTAGCTTGTGATAAACCGTCTCCTCCTTGCTCGCCCCAAGTACCGCAAAATGGACTAATTGTAATTGTATAATTTCTTGTATCACAACCATTAGTAACATTTACAAGATAAACATTAGAGGAACCATTACTATAATTAGCAACGCTATTAAAATTTAGAATATTATTATTTGCTATTGAAAATAATCCTTGATTTAAACCTCCACTTATTGTCCAATTGGTTTGAGCTGATAAAGTAGTAACTAAAGTTGAGGCATTTGGTAATTTTATAGAAGTTGAACTTGATGTTTGAATACATGAAAGAAAATTAGAACTATTTCGTTGGGTTAAACCCGCTTTATTTCCAACGGCATCAAATATAGAATTTGCTACTGGAATAACCGTTAGATTTTCCATACCGTTTGTAGTGCCAGATATACTAATTCCGAGAGTATAAACATTACCAACAGATGAAATACTTGTTGGAGTAGCTGAAAGCAAAGTAGCATTACCTCCCGCTAAACTAAATTGAAAATCATTAACATCTAGTTGGCCTGTTCCATTATTAGAACTGAAAACAGCCCTATTCATAGTAACAGTAACAGTACTATTAACCAAAGAATGACTAACGGAATTGATAAAATTATCTAATGTATTTGGAGAAACTACCGCTGGACTTCCTGACCAATTAGTTCCATTGTTAGTGAAGATATTATTTGTAATTGTGGTCTTTGCATCATAGTTTGCATTTCCTCCAGGATTAATAACAGTCCCTGAATTACCAGAAAAAGTATTACCATCAAATAAAGTATTATTAGCTGAAAGTGTGCTGTTATTTCCCCAAGAATTATCTCCGATCCAACTATAAAAATAAAATAATGTACTACCAGTATTATTTGTAAAGTTAGAATTCAATATTTGATATCTATTAACCCCTCCAAAAATTCCAATAAAATCTGAATTATCTGAAAAATTACAATTATCAATTTTCACATATCTTTCTGTAGAAAAAATTGCTCCAGAATTATAAGTAAAAGAACAATTAGTTACTGTTATTCTATTAGAATAATCTGTTAAATTAGAAGAAGTAGTTGATGGTGTTGATCCCCAATCACTTCCAACCAATGGATAACTTGAATTGTTATTGAAATTTGAATTTGAAAATGTTATTGTAGAATTATTTGCCGAAAAAAATGCAGTTCCATTATTGTTATTAGTTACAATAATATCAGAGGCAATAAAATTAGAATTATCTGCATTAAATATAGTACCTGTGCCACTTGTATTTTGAGTAAATTTTAAACCAGAAATGGTAAGGGTTTTGCCGGCAGCCACACTAAACATAGTATATGAGTTGGCTCCAGAAATAGTAAAAAAGTTTGCGCCAGGACCTATAATTGATATATTATTAGTAATTAGTGGTAAATTTGAAGTTAAAGTCAAAGTGCCTGTTAATCCAGAAGTAAAATCAATTTGTGTTATTGATGGATCTGAGTTTGAAGAATTAATAGCCCATCTTAAGGTTCCCACACTACCATTGTCACTTGTACTTGTGACTGTAATATTACTTAAATTGGAAGCACAAATTACTAATGAGTTTAGTAACACAAATAATAAAAGTGATGATTTTAAAAAAATATTTTTCATAAATTCAATTTATATTATAAATAATAAAAATTCTATTGAATAGAATAAATAGGTTAAATTAGAATATAATTAATTGGAATATAGAAGAATATCTGATGTAAAGATAATAATAATTTGTATTCAATAACAATAAAATAAAATATTTGGTAATCAAATAAATTTAAGGTTTAACTAACCACAAGGTTCTGTATACTTTACTTTTATCGTAAGTTTGGGATTGTTTTTCAATATTAAAATAACGATTGTCTCTCGGATCATTTCCAACGGCTGCCAAATACGCCCAATTACCCCAATTACTGCATACATCATAATCAATCAATTGTTGTTCAAAATAAGCTGCTCCCAACCTCCAATCCAATTTTAAGTCATTACATAAATAACTAGCTACATTTTGGCGACCACGATTACTCATAAATCCTGTGAGTTTAAGTTCAATCATATTAGCATCAACAAAATCAATACCAGTTTTACCATTTATCCAATCCTGTAATTTTTCACTATCATAATTCACTTTTCGAATTTTACTATCTTTAATTCCAGATGGATGAAAAAATTTAGATTGATGTTTTTTCATCATAAACCTAAAATAATCACGCCACAATAATTCAAAAACCAACCAATAAGTAGAGTCATTTGCTCCAAATTTTAGTTCATATTTTTGTAATTCACGATAAATAAATCTTGGAGAGATGCAACCTAAAGCCAACCATGCTGAAAATTTTGATGAATAGTCCTCTCCTATCAAACCGTTTCGAGTTTCTTTATAATTTGAAATACATTTTGATTCAAAGAAATAATGATTTAATCTTACAATTGCATTCGACTCTCCACCTTTATGGAAAATAGCTGCTCTTGGGTCTATTGGTTGAAAAGTTAAGCCTAATTCATGCAATGTTGGCAGTAATATAGGTTCAATTGATGGAGATTTAATTTTAATTGGAGTCTCAAATGAAGTTCTTATGAGTGCATCTTTTTCTGTTTTCTTTCTGAAATTGGTGAAAATATCTGGAATGTTTTTAATTGAAAAAGGTAAATCTTCGGCGTGATATAATGTACTAGTGCTGTATGTTTGAAATTCACATTTTAGTTTAAAAAGTGCTTCTTGTACTTTCGATTCAGTTTGTCGTTCCTCGAAAGCAACTTCGCGTTTTGCAACTACTTTATTAGCTTTATATTGAATGACAATTTTAGGAATTTCAACTTCAGGTTTACCTTTTACTATTACCAATCCAGATCCAAATTTTCTTAGATTATTATCCAAATCTACTAATGATTCTAGTAAAAACTGTGCTCTAAAACTACCCGTTTTTTGAAATCCAAATTCAGTATTTGTAAAATGGGATTCATCAAAACAATATACAGGAATAATTGAATCACTTTGAGCAATAGCTTTTACAAGAGTTTCGTTATCATGTAAACGTAAATCAGTTTTAAACCAAACTACAATAGTTCTCATAAATTATTTATATTTTTTAAATAAAAATCAGCTTGTTCAAGTAACAACGTTTTATCTTCGGTTTTCATTTTTTTCCATACATTATACATCATACCAATTCGTGGATTTTTCGCTAGTTTACTTTCATTTTTGTCATAAAAATTCCAATACAAACTATTGAAAGGACAGGCTTTATCTCCCGTTTTTATACTTTTATTGTAGTAACAACTTCCACAATAGTTACTCATTTTATCAATGTAGGATGCTGAACTTACATAGGGTTTAGTTCCCACAATTCCACCATCAGCAAATTGGCTCATACCTCGAGTATTAGTAATTTGAACCCATTCAAATGCATCGATATAAATACCTAAATACCAAGCGTCTATTTCATTGGGGTGAACACCAGCTAAAAGAGCAAAATTTCCAGTTATCATTAATCTTTGAATGTGATGTGCATATCCGTAATTTAACGATTGATTTATGGCATCTTTTAAACAGTTCATTTTAGTATTTCCTGTCCAAAACCACGTAGGTAATTTTTCTGAATTGTTAAAATAATTTAAATTCGCATAATTAGGCATTTCATTCCAATATATCCCACGCATGTACTCTCTCCAACCTATAATTTGTCTAACAAATCCCTCTAATTGATGATATTCAATTTCATTTGAACGTTTTTGCCATTCTACAGTTACTCTATCTATGACTTCTTTTGGTGAAATCAATTTGATATTCATCGAAAATGAAATTCGGGAATGATATATCGACCATTCGTTGGGCGACATCGCATCTTGGAAGCTACCAAACAAAGGCAAACATTCAGTTGCAAAAAAGTCCAATAATTCAAGTGATTGCTCCCTATTTATTGGCCACAAAAAGTTATTAGCATCAATTGAACCTATAGTTTTTACATCTGTTTTTTTTATTTCAATTAGAATATCTGAAACATCATTATTAAAGACTAACGGAGAGGTCGGCTTGTGATCTTTTGGTAATTTTTTTCTATTATCGCTATCATAATTCCATTTTCCGGTAAGCGGTTGGTCACCATCCATTAATACATTATGTTTTTTTCTCATGGCGCGATAAAAACTCTCCATTAAAAAAGTTTTTTTACCTACAAAAAAATCGACTAATTCATTTCTTGAGGTAAAAAAATGTTCAGATTCAACAGATTTACTATTTATAGAAATACAATTGCAAAGTTGTTTTAAATCCTCATCAACTCTATATTCATCAGGATGTTGGTATTCAAAGTTGGTAAACTGATGTTTTGAAATTAATGATTGAATGTTAGTTTTAAAGGATTGAAGATTATTATCATCATTTAAAGCTAGGTATATCAAATTATGATTTTTTGATTTTAATTCATTGGCAAAATTTCGCATAGCTGCAAATATTCCAACTACCTTTTGGATGTGGTGGTGAGCATAATCGGTTTCTGTTCTGATTTCCATCATTACATAAGTCACCGAATCATCAACAGATTTAAACCAAGAATGGTTAATATTCAATTGATCACCAAGAATTAATCGTAATGTCTTTTTCATTTTATTTGTTCATTCTACATTTATCACTGCAATATTTAACTTCATCCCAAACTTTTTCCCATTTCTTTCTCCAAGAGAAAGGTTTATTACAAACAAAACATAATTTGGTGGGTAAATTTTGCTTTTTAACTCCTTTCATTATTGTTTGATTGAAATAATTTCTTCATTTGGTTTAGCATAACTCAATCTATCCAATTGAACCGTTTTGTGATAACTGTCAAGACCTGAACAAGTAATAGAATTGGCTTTTTCAATATCAACAAATCCATCTTCAGAGAGACAATTTTCGGGAATGTAAATCTGTTTTATTTCACCAATTATTATGGTGGTATTATTTATGGGAATAGCTATCTTTTCTTTAAATTCAATTCCTAATTGTATATTACTTTCTGCAACATATGGGGCAAAAAAACTATCTTTATACTCCGATTTTAAATTTGTTATTTCAAATTCAGATTCCGTTTGATCGTATCGTGCTGATGTTTGATGCGCTTGCCGATAAATCGATTCATTGATATGATTTATTGTATAAAAACTAGTGTTTACAATGTTATTATAAGTATTTCGTTCTGGTGGTGATGGTCTAAAAATTAAGCCAATTAGCGGGGGATTTGCACCAAGATGAAAAACTGAACTAAAAATTGCTAGATTTTCATTTCCCTCATTATCACAAGTTCCCACTAATGAAACACTTTTAAATCCTCCTAAACTATTAATTAGATGAACTCTTTTATTTTTGTTCAAAGACTTTATTGATTCCGAATTAAAGTTTAATTTCATTTAAAAAGTGTATTAATTATACTAGTATCCATTTTTTATCGCTATTTAATTGAAAAGTGCCTATGTGCTCTTTATTCCACTCTGATGGAGAAATTAATGATAAAAAATTAATTCCGTCATCCCCTCTATATAAGTGATATATCTCTCCTACTACAGGTTCAAACGAAAAATTGGCATTGTAAACTAATTCATTGTATTCAAAATCCTTCATTAAGTTTTCAAATTCTAGTTTTAATTCATTAAATTTAATTTCAAATTGCTTATTTACAGTACTAATACCTCTACTTTTCCAAGAAACTAAATTGTCAATTTGAATAACTGGAGCTCCTACATTCGTTGGATATGACAATAAACTTGCATTATACCCATTTTTATCATTAAAAACTACATTATCTGGTACAACTTTCTTCATCGAAATTAGAGTAATAAAATTTTTAAAAAAATATTTGTTTAACAAAAGTATGAAATAATTAAACATTAGTTACCTTTACATTCATAAAAATAATATAAATATTATTATACAATATTTTATAAATGGATTTATTTACCAACGATAGTAAAAAAAATATAGAAGTAATTTCAATACATGATGGAGAAATTTTGTTTGTGCGAAACTTTTTTTCTATAGCTGAGGCGAACTATTATTTTGATTTGTTACAAAAAACAATTAATTGGAGACAAGAAGAAGTAAAATTTTATGGTAAAACATACCTTGTTCCAAGAAAAACAGCTTGGTATGGTTACGAAGGATATAATTATTCCTATTCTGGAATAAATTGTTGTCCTGAAATTTGGACCGACGAGCTTCTTAAAATTAAAAATGAAATAGAAAAAATTATACCAGAAGAAAATTTTACGAGCGTATTATTGAATTTATATAATAATGGTAATGACAAAATGGGTTGGCATGCTGACGATGAAAAAGAACTTGGGATAAATCCAACAATCGCATCGTTAAGCTTAGGGGAAACGAGACGTTTTGATATCAAACATAAAACTAATTTGGATTTACATTATAAATTAGAATTAACTTCTGGATCATTGTTAATAATGAAAGGTGCGTTACAACACCATTGGATTCATCAGATACCAGCTCAAAAAAAAGTGAAAAATCCAAGAATTAATTTAACATTTAGAACAATTAAAAAAAATATTAAAATTTTATAAAGAAATTTTAAAACAGCTAATGTTAGTAATATTTGAACTTACATTATAGAGAATTTAAAAAATTAATTAGTAACAAAAGGCTATTTTCTTCATTCAATTTTATTTTATTTTCTTTCAAAAATAAATCTACCGCGTCTTTATTGTTTGGAAATAGCTTAAGAAGTTCCGATTTTCTTTCGGGAAATTCAATCATTTTATCTTGATCCTTCAAAAAATATTTGCTTTTTTCTATAACATATTTAGCCGGTCTTTCCTCTGCATAAGTTGAAGTTGGTATATATTCTGGAACAAATTTTATTTTTTCTTTCTTGTATAAAATATATTTTGAAATGTTAGATTTGTTCAATATTACTAAATAACCATTGTTATTTTTATTATCATAATTATTAAAATATTTATAGGTATTATTTAAAAGGGTTATTTCACAGTTGTCATATTTATTTAAATAATAAAGCTTGCCTTCAAACATAAATTCCATTTCCTCTTTATAAACATTATAACGAATTGGAGGTGTATTTTCAGATACACAGGAAAATGAGGAAGGTAAAAACTGATTAATAATATATTGAGAACCCTCTATTTTATTTCCTTGGTCCATGGTATTGGGACTCATAGTAATTATTAAATTGGAATTACTAACAGGGAAAGGATTGGTTTGACACCACGAAAAATAGGAAAAAAATAATAGTAAAAATAAAATATTTCTTTTTAACATATATATGATTTTAATTTTCAAACATACGAATTAAATAGAAAAAATAACTCGTTCATAGTAATTATTATTTAATATCACTTTTTAAAAAATAAATTATAGCAAAATGAATTTTAAAATTTATTGATTATTAATTTATAAAAAATGAAAATAATCCTTTAAATATTAAAATTATGGAAATTTTAACCCTTTTTCGAAGTAATTGTTTTAGTTTTGTTCTTTATTTAAAGCTAATGGAAAAGGAATATTAATCAATATTTTCATTAAAATAAATTGTAAATTATAATTGATTTTTTTCCTTAAACAAAGTTTATTTAATAAATTTTATTTCACTTTGAAATAGTATTAAAATAATCGATTAACTGTGAAATTAAAAATAGATTCATATGTTTAGATAATTCAAATGGTAAATAATTTCACTTTAAAAATAACATTATGAAAAAATGTTTTTTGTTACTATTTATATTTTCTATTTTTTTTAATTCTCAAGCTCAAATAAAGATTGGCGATAACCTTCCCTCCTTTACATTAAAGAATATCATTAATAAAGATGTCTCTAGTGAAACGTTTCAAAATAAATATTATCTTATTGATTTTTGGGCCTCATGGTGCGCTCCTTGCAGAAAAGGAAATATAGAATTAGTTAAACTATATAAAACAATAGACAGATCTAAATTTGAAATTGTAGGTATTTCAATTGATACAGCCATCGATAAATGGAAAAAAGCTATTGAAAAAGACAAAATTATATTCACACAATTAATAGATCCAAAAGGATTTGATGCTAAAACTGCTGTTTTATTTGGTGTTGAAGAATTACCAAGTCAATTTTTGTTTGATAAACAAGGTAAACTAATCGCTATTAATCCAACAAAAGCGGAATTAATTAAAATATTAAAATAATAATTATGAAAAAAATTAATAAATATTTGTTTGTTATCGCATTTACATTAGTTAGCATTTTTAATGTAAATTCTCAAATAATTAAAGCCGAAATTAGAGCAACTGGATTAACTTGTTCTATGTGCTCTAATGCAATAAATAAGCAATTAAAGTCACTTTCGGAAGTAGCAAATGTTGAAACCGATTTAAATACCAATACTTTTTTAGTTACCTTAACAGAGAACTCAAATATAAATCCCAGTGATTTTAAACAAAGTGTTGAAAAAGCAGGATTTTTTATAGGATCTTTAGTAATAACATCCAAAACTAGTATGATAAATAAAGAAAATTATATAGTGGTTGGTACCAATAATATTGTATCGGATGAAATTACTTTCCAAGTATTAGACAAAGGTTATGTTACTGATAAAGAGTTTAAAAAAATATCTAAGTCATTAAAGAAAATAGAATCATACCTTGCAAATAATGAAAATGATTTTCATATAAAATTAATTAAATAATGAAAAAATTACTTTTGTTATTAGTTTTCTTAGGATATCACAAAGGAAGCAGCCAAGAACTGTTTGTTGTGACAGATCCAGCCAGCAATGTTCCTTCAAATTCATTAGCAATAAATGCAATGAACTCATTGTTTAAAGAAAATTTCGAACAAGGTTTTAACTATCATATTATGCCAGAAGTTACTTATGGATTAAACAAAAATTTAATGTGTAGAGCAACGGCTTTTGTAAGTAATATAAATACAGGATTATCAACAGAAGGAGGCAGCTTTTTTACAAAATATCGTTTTTTTTCATCAGATGATTTAAATAGTCATTTTAGACTAGCAGCTTTTGGAAGGTATAGTTTTAATAATTCCGACATTCATCAAGATCAAATCGAAATTATGGGACACAATTCAGGATTTGAAACTGGAATAGTTGCAACAAAATTGATAAAAAAAATAGCTATTAGTACCTCTATAAGTTATGAAAAAGCAATAGATAATTCATCCAAAAATCCTTTTCCAAGTTCTTTAGGAAATAATGCAACTAATTACACATTATCTTTTGGAAAATTAATGTATCCAAAAAAATATACTAGTTTCAAACAAACTAATATTAATTTCATGGTTGAACTAGTTGGTCAAACCATTAATATCAATAAAAAGTCCTATCTTGATGTAGTACCTGCAATTCAATTTATTATAAATAGTCAAGCTCGAATAGATTTGGCCTATCGTAGGGAATTAATAAGTTCTATGTTTCGTACCACGACTAATGGAGTTTATTTTAATTTGTATTATACTTTTTTTAATGTAACCAAATAATATTCAAACAAATACAAAAAACATAAAACGCAAAAAACCCACTATTTATAGTGGGTTTTTTTAAGTGAACGCTATAAACGTTCTTTTTTAATATCATTGCATTTTATAACAAAAAAGTAGTTAGCTATTTTAGTTATTTAACCCATTTAAAGTTATGCTATCTATTTTTTACAAACTCCATTAACACTTTACCATCTTGAATTGCAGGTGTTGAATCTCTGTGTACAAAACCATTTGGAACTTTATTAGAAGTTTTTAGAGAATAGCAATTAATGTATATTTTTGCCAACTTATTTCCTCCAAAGGAATAAAGATTATAAACATCAATGTGCCCTTTTATATTTGGTGCTGAAGTTGAAGCTGCAATAGGTTCATTTAATGGCTTGCTTGACCCAATTAGAGTTTCATCTGAATCAATCGTTCTTTGAAAAGTTACTGGATTATACGTTTTTGTTCCAGAACCTGACACCGAAGTATATTCATACCTAAGTTTATCAATATATGCTGGAATATTATCAATCCCGTTGATAGGAATTGGATTCGTTTTGATTAAGCCAAATAATCCTATTCCGTTAGGATTTTCGTCTAACAAAGAATCATCATGCTCAGAATTAAGAATCATTTCCTGCATAATGCTTCTTTTTTCTTGAATAATTGAAAGCAGTCGAATTTTATTAAATTTCTCTGCTTTTTTCTCCTCAGAAGATTTACCTTTTAAAAAATCAAATAGTCCCATTTATTTTAAATTTATTAAGTTAATTTCATTGTAATTATATAATACTTTATTCAGATTTTAATAATAGATTAAATGATGATTTTAACCTATTATTATAATTTCTATTTATTTAGTAAACGTAAAATACCATGATTTAACGTTTACTAAATATAATTTTTAATAAGTTTGAATCATCACTACATAATCGGAAAATAGCTTTATTTTCTCTACTTGATTCAACGAACTGGTCTTTTTTCCTTTTACATTTTTGGCAGATTGCGGTATCAAATCCACTATGTTTTTAAGCAATCCAGATTTTACAGCGTAATTAACATTCTCACTATTGTATTTTTCCTTATTCAATCTCGATTCTATTATACCCACAACATTTCCTGAATTATCAAAAAGTGGTCCTCCACTATTCCCATTCTGGATTGGAGCTGTCACTTGGTATTTAGTAACATCTTCATTTATTCCTGTTAACGAACCGATTTTACCATCAGTAAATTTTACTGATTCCCCCATAATATCCGCCAATGGGAACCCTAAAGAAAATACTTCATTTCCAACTGCTATAGTTTCAGTCG
>RFPP01000034.1 GCA_009926065.1 Flavobacteriaceae bacterium | reverse complement strand
ATTAAAGAGATTGGGAGGTATTATTTTAAATAGAAACTACTGAACTGGCGCAGGAATCGGTGAAGTATTGAGTTTTTTTGACGCTTCTATTTGGTCTTCAATTCTTTTATTTACCGCATCAAAAATTTCCTTGTATTTTTTTACATCTGAAGCGTAATACTTATCGCTATTGGCAAACTGAAGGCTATCGATGTTGTATTTCTTATAAATATAGGTGTTTGGGTTAATCTTATTGGTCTCTAAAACTAAGGTAGTTTGAGATTTCATGGCTTCCAAAACATTGATATCAAACATAATATCGACCATTTTATCTTGATCAATTAAATTGTCCGGTTTTTCAATTGGAGTATTTTGGCAACTTCCAAATAGTGCAAAACAAAATAATAAAACGCCTACATTTTTCATAATTGAAATTTATAAAATACTAACGGTCAAACAATAATCTCTTTCCACGACGAATATCTTTCACTTTAAAATTGTGATAGACCAATTCGCCATTTACAAAGGTATGGGTAATTCTCGATCTAAAAGTAAAATCTTCAAATGGTGACCAACCGCATTTTGCAAAAATATTGTCTTTTTTAACGGTCCATGGCAACCCCGAATTTACAATTGCCAAATCGGCATAATAACCCACTTTTACGAAACCTCTTTTTTCAATTTTAAAAAGAATCGCAGGATTATGTGCCATTTTTTGTACGATTTTCTCCACTGAAATTTTCCCTTGAAGATACGCCTCAAACATTGCTACCACTGCATGTTGCACCAATGGACCACCAGAAGGAGCCTTCAAATATGATTGCTGTTTTTCTTCCAAAGTGTGCGGCGCATGGTCTGTAGCAATCACATCAATTCTATCATCAAGCAAAGCTTCCCAAAGTGCATTTCGGTCGTTTTCTGTTTTCACCGCAGGGTTCCATTTTATAAAATTCCCTTTGGTATCATAGTCTGCATTGGTAAACCAAAGATGATGAATACATACCTCAGCCGTAATTTTCTTTTGTTCCAACGGGATTTTATTGGTAAACAAATCCATTTCTTTCGCAGTTGAAAGATGGAAAATGTGCAATCTAGCACCTGTTTTTTTCGCCAAAGCAATCGCTTTTGAAGAAGATAAATAACAGGCTTCTTCACTACGAATTAAATGGTGCGCTGAAACAGGAATATTCTCGCCATATTCGGCCTTGAATTTTTCTAAATTGTTTTTTATGGTAGTTTCATCTTCACAGTGAACGGCAATTAGTAACGGCGTGCTTGAAAAAATTCGCTCTAAAACTTCTTCATTATCCACCAACATATTACCGGTAGAAGAGCCTAAAAATATTTTAAGCCCTGCAACATTTTTAGGATTCGTTTTTAAAACTTCAGCTAAATTATCGTTGCTTGCGCCCATCATAAAAGAATAATTTGCAAATGAATTGTTCTCTGCAATTTGGTATTTTTCTTCTAATATTTCTTGAGTCAACGCATTTGGAATAGTGTTGGGTTGCTCAATAAATGAGGTGATACCTCCGGCAACAGCAGCACGAGATTCCGATTCGATATCGCCTTTGTGTGTCAATCCTGGTTCTCTAAAATGAACTTGATCATCGATAGCACCTGGAATTAAGAAATTTCCCTCGGCGTCAATTATTTTACAATCGGAAGATTTTGCGCTTATGAAATCAGCTATTTCGACTATAAATTCATTTTCTATTAATACGTCACCTTCAAAAATTGAACCTTCATTTACAATTTTTGCGTTTTTGATTAAAATCCTGTTCATTGTTTATTGCTTATAATCTATTAAATAATTGACGTATTTTTAAGGAAATAACTCCGAAAATAGCTTCTTTTATTATTGAATTACTCATTTTTGATTGCCCCATTGTTCGGTCGGTAAAAATAATTGGGATCTCAACTATTTTAAATTTTTTACAATAGGCTCTGTATTTCATTTCTATTTGGAAGGCATATCCAATAAATTTAATTTTATCTAAATTTATCATTTCCAATACGTTTCTTCGGTAACACATAAAGCCTGCGGTAGCATCATGAATTTTCATGCCAGTAATTTTTTTAACATAAAAAGAAGCAAAAAACGATAATAATACACGGCTTAAAGGCCAGTTTACTACATTTACTCCAGTTACATATCTTGACCCAATTGCAACTTCGGCACCTTCTTCACAAGCTTTGTATAACTTTTCTAAATCGGCCGGATTATGAGAAAAATCGGCATCCATTTCAAAAATATAATCGTATTTTTTATTTAAAGCCCATTTGAACCCAAAAACATAAGCCGTTCCAAGTCCTGCTTTTTTTTCTCTATTTTCTAAAAATAATTGGTCTTTAAATTCCGATTGAAGTTCTACTACTTTCGAAGCAGTTTTATCAGGTGAATTATCGTCAATTATGAGAATATGGAAAGGTTTATTTAAGGAAAACACCGCTCTGATGATGTTTTCTATATTTTCAATTTCGTTATAGGTAGGAATTATAACAATACTATTACTCATAATTAATCTGACAGTTTCTATGCAAAAATAAACTTTTTATGTTTTAAGAATCATAATAATACTATAATAAATGAATCAGTTAAAAAATTTAGTAATTTTACACCGTTATGATGGAACATGTATTACATCCTCGAATTGTTGAAAATAAAGATTGGGCAACTGCTTTGTTTCTTTTTTCATTGGTTTTAATAGCTTTATCAAAAACGCTATTTGAGAACAGGTTTAATGAGTTTATCAAACTCATTATTTCTGATAAATACATTAAAATTTATAAAGATTCAGGACTGATGATGAGTTGGTTTACTGTCTTTTTATTTATTGTTCAAATAGTCTCATTTTCGTTTTTTATTCATTTACTACTATCAAATTTTGGCTATAACTTAAAAACCGATTGGATACCTTTTGTCCAAATATTTACCTTCTTAACCGTTTTCATTTTATCAAAGTACTTAATTGAAAAAATTATAGGTACTGCATTTGATATAGAGGAATTTGTGGACCAGTTTAACCTTCAAAAAGTTAGTTACCGAACATTTATAGGTCTTTTTTTGTTACCAATTAACTTTTTTTTGTATTATAATGGTTCTTTCTCTAATTTTTTTATCTTGTTTATTTTAGTTATTATATTGATTTCCAATGTATTAACATACATTTTATCTATTAAAAATTATCAGAACATACTCATTAGTCACTTATTTTATTTTATTTTGTATCTTTGCGCACTTGAAATAGCTCCCTACTATTTTATGTATTATTGGTTTACAAAAAATTAGAATAATAGAAAATGTCAAGTATGAAAGTGAAAACAATTTTGGTATCACAGCCAGAACCTAAAGTGGACAATTCCCCTTACTTTGATTTGCAACAAAAACACAAAGTAAAAATTGATTTCAGACCTTTTATCCATGTGGAAGGAGTTAATGCAAAAGAAATTAGACTTCAAAAAATTGACTTAAATAATTTCAGTGCAATCATTTTAACAAGTAAGAATTCTGTTGATCATTTTTTTAGGGTAGCTGATGAAATGCGATATAAAATACCAGAAACTCTTAAATACTTTTGTCAATCAGAAGCCGTAGCATTCTACTTGCAAAAATATGTAGTTTACAGAAAACGTAAAATCTATGTAGGTCAAAAAGATTTTATTGATTTAACTCCTTTATTAAAAAAATATAAAGAGGAAAAATTTTTATTGCCAGCCTCAGATCAATTGAATGCAGAAGCAAAAATTATTCTTGATAACTTAAAAGTAGATTGGACTCAAGCTATATTTTACAAAACGGTAATGAGCGATTTATCTGATTTATCTGATGTTTATTATGATGTTTTGGCGTTTTTTAGTCCAACAGGAATAAAATCATTATTTAAAAATTTTCCCGATTTCAAACAAAACAATACTAGAATTGCGGTATTTGGAAGTTCTACTCAAAAAGAAGCTTTAGAACATGGTCTTCGAGTGGATATAATGGCACCAACTCCAGAGGCACCGTCAATGACAATGGCAATTGATAAATATATTGCTAAGGTAAATAAAGAAAAATAATCATTTTGAACATAAAAAAAGCTTTCAGAAAACTGAAAGCTTTTTTTATGAGTTAAATAGTGTCCTACAATTTAGGTCCAGCTTTAACTAGGTTTTTACCTTCCTCGTTATCCGTATATTGAACAAAATTATTAATAAATAATTGCGCTAAATCACTTGCTTTGGAATCCCATTCTGAAGCTTCCGAATAGGTAGTTCGAGGATCTAAAATTTCAGAATGCACTCCTTCTAATGCAACTGGAACTTCCAAATTGAATATTGGAATAATATGACTTTCAGCTTTTTCAATTGAACCATCCAATATTCTATCAATTATAGCGCGTGTATTTTGAATGGAAATTCTTTTTCCTGTGCCATTCCACCCCGTATTTACCATATAGGCAGTCGCGTTGTGTTGCTCCATTTTTTTTACTAATTCTTCCCCGTATTTTGTGGGATGTAAGCATAAAAATGCTTTCCCAAAACAAGCTGAAAAAGTAGGTTCTGGTTTTGTAATGCCTCTTTCGGTTCCTGCTAATTTAGCAGTGAAACCCGAAAGAAAATAGTATTTTGTTTGTTCAGGAGTTAACTTTGAAACGGGTGGCATCACCCCAAAAGCGTCTGCCGTAAGAAAAATTACTTTAGAAGCATGTCCTGCTTTTGAAATTGGTTTAACAATATTGTGAATATGTTCAATTGGATAAGAAACTCGCGTGTTTTGCGTGACCGAACCGTCTTTGAAATCGATTATACCATTTGCGTCCAGCGTAACATTTTCAAGTAAGGCATTTTTGGTAATTGCACCATAAATATCTGGTTCGTTTTCTTTACTTAAATCGATTGTCTTTGCATAACAACCACCTTCATAATTAAATACGCCTTCATCGTCCCAACCGTGTTCATCGTCACCTATTAATTCCCTTTTCGGATCTGTAGACAAGGTGGTTTTTCCCGTTCCAGACAACCCAAAAAAGATAGCGACATCTCCATTTTTTCCTTTATTTGCTGAACAATGCATTGAAGCAATTCCTTTCAACGGTAAATAATAATTCATCATTGAAAACAATCCTTTTTTCATTTCTCCTCCATACCAAGTTCCTCCTATTAATTGGATTTTCTCAGTTAAATTAAAGGCAATGTAAACTTCAGAATTTAAATTGTGTGCCTTATAATCTTTGAAACTAGTTTTTGAGGCATTCATTACTACAAAATCGGGTTCGCCAAAGTTTTCTAATTCCGCCTCTGATGGTCGTATGAACATATTTTTAACAAAGTGAGCTTGCCAAGCCACCTCCATAATAAATCGAACTTTTAATCTGGAATTTTCGTTAGCCCCACAAAAAGCATCCACAACATATAATTTTTTCCCCGAAAGCTGCTCGGTTGTAGTATCTTTCAAAGCATTCCAAGTATATTGTGAAATGGCTTTGTTATCATTTATGGCTTTATCGGATGCCCACCAAATGGTATCTTTGGTAATAGAATCATTTACTATATACTTGTCTTTTGGAGAACGACCGGTAAAAACTCCCGTCATCACATTTACAGCACCCAACTCAGATAATTGCCCTTTTTCAAATCCTTCCAAATTTGAATTTAATTCTTCATTATATAATAATTCAAAGGAGGGATTGTAAATTATATTTTCGGTGTTTTTGATTCCATATTTTTCTAACGAAATCGATATAGTATATGGGATATAGTTTTGCATAAATTTGGCTTTATGATAAATATTTATTCTACAAAAGTAAATATTTATAACAACCTAAATTGCACTTTTAATAAAAATTAATGTTTTTTCTTGTAAAAATTAACAAATAACCAAAACCAAGCAACCAAAAATAAAAATCCTCCAATTGGTGTGATAAATCCAAAAGAAATGAAATTAAAAGGTAAAAGGGTATTTAATGCTAAAAGGTACAACGAACCACAAAAAAGTAGAATTCCAGTCAAAGTGGTTAAATAAATTACTTTTTTGGTTGCCTCAGAAATGAAATTAGTAGTTCCAACAAACAATAAAAATAACGCATGGTACATTTGGTATTTCACAGCCGTTTCAAAAGTATTGAGCTGTAAATCCCCAACCAATTTCTTTAAACTATGTGCGCCAAATGCGCCAAATGCAATTGCTAAAAATCCTAAAATTGCTGCTGATTTAATTATTTTTTTGTCCATGATCTATTTTGAAGGTTGATACAAAAATAAGCTTATATAATTTATTATTGAAAATTTACTTCATTTTAACTTGCAAAAAATAATTTACTTTTTAAATATTATATAGTTATAAATATAACAAATTCATACATTTGTGTTATAAATTTAAATATGAGAAACATCTTAATCATCGGAGCTGGACGATCTGCTTCTTCGTTAATTCAGTATTTACTAGATAAATCGGTGGATGAAAAACTGCACTTAACTATTGGAGACATCTCATTGGATTTAGCCAAAAGAAAAACCAACTTGCATCCCAACGCAACTGCAATTGCCTTAGATATATTTGATGAAAATCAAAGAAAAAATCAAATTCAAAAAGCCGATATTGTCATTTCAATGTTACCTGCCCATATGCATATTGAAGTCGCAAAAGATTGTATTTTCTATAAAAAACACTTAGTTACCGCTTCCTATATTAGTGATGCGATGCAAAGTTTAGATGCTGCGGCAAAAGAAAATAACCTTGTTTTCATGAACGAAATTGGGCTTGACCCAGGAATTGACCATATGAGCGCGATGAAAACAATTGATGAAATTCGTGATAAAGGAGGAAAAATGATCTTGTTTGAATCGTTCTGTGGCGGTTTAGTAGCGCCAGAATCAGATACCAATTTGTGGAATTATAAATTCACTTGGGCGCCCAGAAACGTAGTTCTTGCCGGACAAGGTGGCGCAGCAAAATTCATACAAGAAGGCACTTATAAATACATTCCCTACCAAAAAGTTTTTAGTAGAACCGAGTTCATGGAAGTGGAAGGTTACGGAAGATTTGAGGCATACGCTAATAGGGATTCGCTAAAATATAGAAGCATTTACGGACTAGATGATATATTGACTTTATATCGCGGAACGCTCAGAAGAGTGGGTTTTTCAAAAGCGTGGAACATGTTTGTTCAACTAGGAATGACCGACGACACTTATATTATGGACGATTCTGAAACCATGAATTACCGACAATTTACCAACTCCTTCCTGCCGTATCACCCAACAGATTCTGTAGAAATCAAATTGCGATTGAATTTAAAAATTGATCAAGACGATATTATGTGGGACAAATTAGTGGAATTGGATCTTTTTAATCCAAACAAAATCGTAGGGTTAAAAAATGCAACTCCAGCACAAATTTTAGAAAAAATACTAAGTGATAGTTGGACGTTAAAGCACGATGATAAAGACATGATTGTAATGTACCATAAATTTGGTTACGAAATTAATGGACTAAAAAAGCAAATTGATTCCAAAATGGTATGCGTTGGCGAAGATCAAACCTATACTGCAATGGCAAAAACAGTTGGATTGCCCGTAGCGATTGCCACTTTACAAATATTGAACGGAAAAATAACTACTCCAGGCGTTCAACTTCCAATTACAAAAGAAGTTTATTTACCCATTTTAGCGGAGTTAGAAACCTTAGGCATTGTGTTTAAGGAAGTAGAAATGCCTTATGAAGGTTACAATCTCAATAGTGTAGTGAATTAATAGTTTTTTCTTACATTTACTTTTCAATTATAACCAAAAACAACACTTTGGTTGAAATAGTAAATAGATGAAGCTCAATTCACAAACCGTAGAAATAGACGGAATCGACAAAGAAATCCTTAGAGATTTAATGGAAGATGCTCGAAAACCAATCCTTCAAATCGCCAATAAAATTGGAATTTCTGGCGCAGCAATCCACCAAAGGTTACGAAAATTAGAACAATCGGGAGTAATTTCAGGTTCAAAATTCACAATAAACAACAAGGTTTTGGGATACAGCACTATGGCATTTGTAGGAATTTACCTTGACAAAGCCGCTCGAAATTCAGAAGCTGTAAAAGAACTTCGAAAAATACAAGAAGTTTTAGAATGTCATTACACCACTGGAAATTGGTCGATTTTAATCAAAATTATTTGTCGCGATAACGAACATTTAATGAACCTTTTAAACACTAAAATCCAAACCATCGAAGGAGTTTCTAGAACAGAAACCTTCATTTCCTTAGACCAGCAAATAGAACGACAAATCCAATTGTAGATAGAAAGTTAATTTGATTATACGTTTATTCGGATATAATAATTTAAAATCGTGCCGATTCTTATAATTCGTTGGTAAAAAAAGCGGAGAACAATACTGAACCCCGCTTATGTTATTTTATAATTGATCTATAATTATCGTCTATTCATGTAAATCATGATATAGTACAATAATGTCGCGATAGAGCCAATTGCAGCAACGACATACGTTCTTGCAGCCCATTTTAATGCGTCTTTTGCACCCGCTTGTTCTTCGCTAGTCAACATGTTTTTGTTTTCTAACCAAGCTAAAGCTCTATTACTCGCATCATATTCAACTGGTAAAGTAATAATTGAAAACAAAGTGGTTGCAGCAAAAAGTACAATTCCAATTAATAATAAATTAGGAAATGTTTTCATCATGAGAATTCCTCCTATTAGAATCCATTGCACATAATTTGATGCAATGTTAACCACAGGAACCATTTGTGAACGAAATTCTAACCAACTGTAAGCAGTAGCATGTTGCACAGCGTGACCACATTCATGAGCAGCAACGGCTGCGGCAGCGGCATTTCTTTGATTATAAACTGCCTCACTTAAATTTACTGTTTTATCTGTTGGATTGTAGTGATCCGTTAATCGTCCCGGTGTAGAAATTACCTTAACATCTGTAATTCCATGATCGGCGAGCATTTTTTCAGCGATTTCGGCACCTGACATTCCGTTATTCAACTCTAATTTTGAATATTTTTCAAATTTATTTTTCAATTGGCGACTTACCAACCAACTGAACAACATAATTAAACCAATTAATAAATACATAATTTTAAATTTTAAAAGATAAAGTTACATAATTTACATCAAATTACAAGCCAATTTTATTTGATGCTATTTTGTCACTATCCCACTAAGTTAATCACCTTGCCTGGAACAATAATAACTTTGTTTGGAGTTCTCCCCTCTAATTGTTTGATGGTGCGCTCGTCTTTCAGGATGATTTCCTGAATTTCAGCCACTGATAAATCCAAGGATAATTGTATGGTAAAACGCATTTTTCCATTGAATGAAACTGGATATTCCTTGCTGCTTTCCACCAAATATTTCTCGTTAACTATTGGAAAATCAACAGTTGAAATTGATTCAGAATACCCAAGCTGAGCCCATAATTCTTCAGCGATGTGAGGTGCATATGGCGAAATTAATACTGCCAATGGTTCTAAAATGGCGCGTTCATGACAATTTTGAGCGGTCAATTCGTTTACACAAATCATAAACTGAGAAACAGACGTATTAAAAGAAAAATTCTCAATATCTTCATTTACTTTTTTGATGGTTTTGTGCAAAGTTTTCAAACTTTCATTCGAAGGTTCATTATTAGTTACAACCCAACCATTATTATCATCATTATAAAGTCGCCAAAGCTTTTTCAAAAAACCAAAAACTCCAGAAATACCTGCAGTATTCCATGGTTTTGCTTGTTCCAAAGGCCCTAAAAACATTTCGTATAAACGCAACGTATCGGCACCATATTCAGCACAAATATTATCTGGAGTAACTACGTTGTATTTCGATTTTGACATTTTTTCAACTTCGCGACCAACAATATATTTTCCATTTTCTTCAGTAATGAAAACTGCGTCTTTGTATTCCTCTCTTGAGTTTTTGAAGGCCTCAATATCTAATTCATCAGAGGTGTTTACTAAAGAAACATCTACGTGAAGTGGAGAAGCTCCAATTATTTGTGGTTCTCCATATTTGATTTCTCCAGAAGATAATTTTGAATTCGCATCTAAAATTTGAATATTTAATAAATTTAAAATTTTAAAATACATATCTTCATTTTCAATTTTCAAATCATCCTTTTCAATCAAAGTAAAAATTGATTTTGTTACAAAAATGTTAGATGAAAAAATGCCTTTAACAGCATTATCACTAAAGTTACCCGTTGATTTTAAAAAATTACCCGTGTGACAATAAACTCTATAAACAAAAGCGCTCATTCCCAAAATCATTCCTTGATTGATCAGTTTTTTGAACGGTTCTTCGGTTGGTGCAAAACCTTTGTCTTTTAGAAATTTATTCCAAAAACGAGAATACAATAAATGGCCAGTTGCATGTTCGCTTCCGCCAATATATAAATCTACATTTTGCCAATAATTCAATGCATCTTGACTTGCAAATTCGTTTTCATTGTCAGCATCCATATACCTCATCCAATACCACGAACTTCCTGCCCATCCTGGCATCGTATTCAATTCAAGTGGAAAAATAGTTTTGTTATCAATTGATTCTGTGGCAACTACCTTATTATTTATTGTGTCCCAAGCCCATTCTAAAGCGTTCCCTAATGGTGGTTGTCCATCTTCGGTAGGTAAATATTTTTCGACTTCAGGCAAAACAATTGGCAAATATTTGTAGTCAATCATTTGCGGTAAACCA
This sequence comes from Flavobacteriaceae bacterium, assembly GCA_009926065.1. Taxonomy (GTDB): domain Bacteria; phylum Bacteroidota; class Bacteroidia; order Flavobacteriales; family Flavobacteriaceae; genus Flavobacterium. Next base: position 12,476 of record RFPP01000034.1, on the reverse strand, counting down.
TTTACATAATACACAGGGAAAGGTTCTCCCCAATAACGCTGACGTGAAAAAACAGCATCACGCAAACGGTAATTGATTTTGCCTTTTCCTTGGTTTATTTTCTCTAATTCTTCAATGACTTTCTTAGTTGCTTGCTTATAATTCATCCCATTTAGAAAATCAGAATTGGCGATAACCACATTGTCTTTTGAACCGTAAGCTTCTTTTGAAATATCAATATTATCAAAAATATTCTTTATTTCTGGCATTCCGTTTTGACCTTTAAAGTAATTTGCAAAAGCATAATCTCTTTCATCGCCACAAGGAACTGCCATTACAGCACCAGTTCCATATCCAGCAAGAACATAATCGCCTATCCAAACCGGAATTGGCTCTTTCGAAAAAGGATGTTCGGCATAAGCTCCAGTAAAAACTCCTGAAATGGTTTTCACATCCGCCATTCTCTCGCGTTCCGATCGCTTGGCTGTTTTTTCTATATAGGCTTCGACTTCCTGTTTTTGTTCCGAAGTTGTTATTTGGGAAACCAACTCATGCTCTGGAGCTAAAGTCATAAAAGTAACTCCAAAAATGGTGTCGGGTCTTGTTGTAAATACAGAAATGGTTGTTGGTTGTTGGTTGTTGGTTGTTGGTAATATATTAAACGAAACCATCGCTCCAACTGATTTTCCAATCCAATTTCTCTGACTTTCCTTGATACTTTCGCTCCAATCGATATCGTTCAACCCTTGCAGTAGTCGTTCCGCATATGCCGAAATTCGCATGCTCCATTGGGTCATTTTTTTTCTAATAACTGGAAATCCACCTCGCTCTGAAACACCATTTACAATTTCATCATTTGCCAAAACGGTTCCTAATCCTGGGCACCAATTTACTTCCGTTTCTGCCAAATATGTCAATCGGTATTGTAAAAGAATTTTTTGTTGTTGCTCATCAGAAAATGATTTCCAATCTGCAGCTGTAAATTCCTGAATTTCATCATCGCAAACTGCATTTACATTGACATTTCCTTCTTTTTCAAAAATTGAAATTAGAGTAGAAATATCTTCTGCTTTATCCGAATTATTATTGTACCAAGAATTGAATAATTGGATGAAAATCCACTGCGTATGTTTGTAATAATCGGAATTTGATGTTCGAACTTCTCTTGACCAATCAAATGAAAATCCGATTTTATCTAATTGTTCGCGGTATCTTGAAATATTTTCTTTTGTTGTTTTGTCAGGGTGCTGACCGGTTTGAATAGCATATTGTTCAGCTGGCAAACCAAAGCTATCGTACCCTTGTGGATGCAAAACATTGAATCCTTTGTGACGTTTAAAGCGTGCATAAATATCCGAAGCGATATATCCTAATGGGTGTCCTACATGCAATCCAGCGCCTGAAGGATAAGGAAACATGTCCAAAACGTAATATTTTGGTTTGTCAGAATTGTTTTTAGCAGCAAATGTTTGGTTTTTGTTCCAATATTTTTGCCACTTTTTCTCTACTTCGTTCGGATTATATTTCATTGATTTTTATACTTCTTACTATTTCTATTTTGCTTTTGCAAATGCTAATCTAACTGCAAATTTACATTTATTGTACGAAAATTGAAACTTTGGGCGTTATTAAGTTTATATAAAGAAATTCTTTGTTATTTTTACACTTTAATTTTTTGATATATGAGTTCTTCGTACGATAAGTTTCAAAAGCGTAGGTTAATTTCGTCCTACTTTTCAGTAGTACTAAGTGTATTTTTAGTATTGTTTTTAGTTGGTATTTTAGGATTATTTGTTTTGAATTCTAAGAAATTATCAGATGATTTCAAGGAGCAAATTGCAATGACTGTTTTTTTTAAAGAAGAAGCTCACGATAGTATCTTAAAAAAATTCGCTGCGGAATTAAAGACGGCAAAATTTGTAAAATCTAGCGTTTTTGTTTCTAAAGAAGATGCGGCTAAAGTACACACCGAAATAATTGGTGAAGATTTCATGACATTTTTAGGAGCAAATCCATTACAAAATTCCTTCGATATTCACTTGAAAGCCGATTATATAGATTCTAATAATATTCGAAAAATTGAAAATAAACTTCGAGAAAATGAAATGATTTCTGATATTGTATATGATAAACAATTAGTGAAATTAGTAAACGACAATATAAAAAAAGTGAGTATGTGGATATTAATAATCAGCGGGTTTTTAACATTAGTAGCCGTATTATTAATAAATAGCTCAATGAGATTGTCTATTCATTCGAATCGTTTTATCATAAAAACCATGCAAATGGTGGGAGCTACAAAAGCATTCATAAGAAAACCATTTATTTGGAGAAGTATTAAATTAGGATTAATTGGATCTGCATTAGCCGTAATTACTTTAATCTTTACCCTCTTGTATTTGGATTCTAGTTATCCTAATTTAGGCATTTTGGATGAAAAGTTTATGATTACATTAGTACTTTTAGGTGTAATAGCTGTTGGTGTTTTAATTACTTGGTTAAGTACCTATTTTGCAACACAACGCTTTTTGAATTTAAGAACAGATGACTTATATTAATGGTTATTCGTTGATTTGGTTATTAATTTAATCAAAAAGAACATTCAACATTGTAAATCAAAAACATATGAAAAACAACGATCAAAAACCACAATTTCTATTTGAAAAAATAAATTACAAAATTCTATTATTTGGAATTGGAGTAATCGCTTTAGGATTCATTTTAATGTCGGGAGGAGGAAGTGATGATCCTAATGTTTTCAATGAAGAAGTATTTAGTTTTCGAAGAATTAGATTGGCGCCAACTGTTGTTTTAATCGGTTTTGGAATTACCATTTACTCTATTTTTAAAAATCCTAAGAAATAATTAATGACTACTTTTCAAGCATTTATTCTTGCTATCATTGAAGGACTTACAGAATATCTGCCCATATCTTCCACAGGTCATATGATTTTTGCAAGTTCCTATTTTGGAATTCAAAATGACGATTTCGTAAAATTATTTCAAGTATCTATTCAATTTGGTGCTATTTTGGCGGTTGTATTTTTATATTGGAAAAAGTTTTTTGACTTTTCAAAAATCAATTTTTATATCAAATTAGCTATTGCTGTAATTCCAGCATTAGTATTAGGAAAGTTATTTGATGATAAAATAGAAGCTGTTTTGGGCGATCCAATTCCAATTGCAATTGTATTGATTTTAGGTGGAATTGTTTTGTTGTTTATTGACCGTAAATTCGAAAATCCAACAGTTGCTACAGAGGAAGATATTTCAATAAAAAAAGCTGTTGCCATTGGTTTTTGGCAATGTTTAGCAATGATGCCTGGAACAAGTCGTTCGGCAGCGTCTATTATTGGAGGAATGCAACAGGGATTAACTCGCCAAGTAGCAGCAGAATTTTCGTTCTTTTTAGCAGTGCCTACAATGATGGCGGTGACGCTGTATTCTGTATTTTTGAAAACATATGAAACTAGTCATTTGAAAGGATACGAATTACTTTTTGAGTCGAAAGACAATCTAAAAATTTTTTTGATTGGAAATTTTATCGCTTTTATAGTTGCGGTTTTAGCCATTAAATTATTCATTGGAATCATTAAAAAGTATGGCTTCAAACCCTGGGGTTATTACCGAATAATTATGGGTGTTTTTCTTGTAATTTATTTTACTTACTTCAAATAATAACAATTTGACTACAATTGAAGATTTCCAAAACGGACAGATTTTATTAATTGACAAGCCTCTAGAATGGACTTCTTTTCAAGCGGTCAACAAAATTAAATATGCCTTAATTAATAAAGTTGGTCTTCCAAAAAAATTCAAAATAGGTCATGCAGGCACTTTAGATCCTTTGGCATCAGGACTTTTACTTATTTGCACAGGCAAATTCACCAAAAAAATTTCCGAGTTACAAGACCAAGCTAAAGAATATACAGGAACTTTCTACATTGGTGCAACTACCCCCTCTTATGATTTAGAAACACAAATTGATGAAACTTTTTCTATTTTACATATTGATGAAGAGTTAATCCATGAAACTGTAAAACAATTTTTAGGAGAAATAAATCAAAAACCACCTATTTATTCCGCTATAAAAATAGAAGGAGTTAGACTCTATGAACATGCAAGATCTGGCGAAAATGTTGAGATTGAATCCCGAAAAACTACAATTCACGAATTTGAAATTACAAGAATCTCCTTGCCAGAAATAGATTTTAGAGTGGTTTGTAGTAAAGGAACATACATTCGCTCCTTAGCATTTGATTTTGGAAAAGCACTAAATTCTGGGGCTCATTTAATCTCTTTAAGACGAACAAAAATTGGAAACTATCTTGTTGAAAATGCAATAGATGTTAACCTCTTTGTGAATAGCCTTAAATAATAAACTATGAAAATAAAACTATTATTAATTTTGTTAATTGTTTCCATTTCCGTGTATTCCCAACAAAAAAATAATCGATTTACTCAATTTGAAATTTCTGTGCCATTGAAAGGTAATTCAACCTATGGAGAAATTGATAGTAATGGGGTTAGAAGTGATTATTGGTTTTTGCCGGATGGATTGAGTATAAAATATGGAGGTGGGATTCATCATGAAAAATGGATTTCATTTGGAGCACAAACAGGAGTTGATTGGATTGCTACACAAAAATTAGTTGTTGTTCCTGTGTTTGCTAACTTAAAATTAAGTCCAAAAATTTTACAAGATTTAAGGGTATATATTCAAGTAGGATATGGAAAATCCATTGGGATAGGCAGAGGGAGTTTAATTGGCGATTATAAAAAAATAAGTTTAGGGGTTGAAGACAATGAAGGATTGTCCTTATTTATACAGGTTTCTAATTTTGGAATACCATTTGTTAATTTGGTATCAATTACTAGTTTTAATATTGGGGTTTCAGCAATTATATTCTAATTAATTCTACTATTTCGTTTTGAGAAGATAATCCTTTATCGTTTAAATACCACATTTGTAATTCAGCTTTTATTTTTTCGTCAATAACTCCAAATTTATCTTTATAATTTTGAATTAATTCAATAGCCCCCTTTGGTCGAGGGCCCCAATCTGCAATTACATCCAAAGAAATTTTATCTAATATTATCAATTTTGGTATTGACCTAGTTCCATTGGTAAGAAATAAATTCATCAGGGCGACATTATCATCCCTAAAAACAATTTTTAAATCAATGTGATCAGAAACCTTACTCATTTTATTTAATATTGGGATTATTTGAGCTGCATCACCGCACCAACCTTCTGTAATAACAAGCCAAATACTGTCAGATTTAATTTTTGATAATTTAGAAATTATCTCATTATCTAAAATAATTGTTTTGTCCAATCTTTGCATTCTCTTTTCATTTAGACGAGTGAAATTAACAAGGGTTTCTGACTGTATTGGGCCAGAGGTTTTTCCTTCTTGAATTAAATTGATAATAGTTTTTCTATAATTATGGTAAGAACAACTTGAATTTATAGCGTTTATTAATATTTCTTTCATTAGAATGTTTTTACAAATTTACAAAATAACAATTTTTTAGCTATTATAAAATCTAATAAGCTAAAAATGTAACCTTTTGAAAGAGTAGAAAATTCAAAAAAAATGCGAACACTATTTATTAAAAAAAGATTATGTCTATATTTGCATCATACAACTCATTATAAATTATGAAATACAATAGAATTCTGCTTAAACTAAGTGGTGAAGCTCTTATGGGTGACCGACAATATGGTATTGATCCTTCTAGATTGGCAGAATATGCCGAAGAAATCAAAAAAATACACGATCAAGGAGTACAAATTGCGATTGTGATTGGCGGTGGAAATATATTTAGAGGTGTTGCTGGTGCGAGTAATGGAATGGATCGAGTTCAAGGTGATTATATGGGAATGCTCGCAACAATTATAAATGGTATGGCTTTACAAGGCGCATTAGAAGAAAAAGGTATGCTAACCAGATTACAAACAGCTTTAAAAATTGAGGCAATTGCAGAACCTTACATTAAAAGAAGAGCCGTTCGTCATCTTGAAAAAGGAAGAATTGTAATTTTTGGAGCGGGAACTGGAAATCCATATTTTACAACTGATACAGCTGCAGTTTTAAGAGGGGTTGAAATTAATGCTGATGTAATTTTAAAGGGTACTCGTGTAGATGGTATTTATACAGCAGATCCTGAAAAAGATTCGAATGCAATCAAATTTGATTCGATTTCATTTGATGATGTAATCAAAAAAGGGCTTAATGTTATGGATTCAACGGCATTTACATTAAGTCAAGAAAACAAATTACCTATTGTAGTTTTTGATATGAATAAGGCTGGTAATTTGCAAAAAATTTGTGAAGGTAAAAATATTGGAACAATAGTAAAAATATAAGAAGATTGCTACAAAGCAAAATAACGTTAGATAAAAATGACCGAAGAAATTGATTTTATTTTAGAAAGTACTGAAGAATCTATGCAAGGTTCTATTGCCCATTTAGAAAAAGAATTTCTTAATATTCGAGCTGGTAAAGCTTCACCAGCCATGTTAGGAAGTGTATTTGTGGATTATTATGGTTCATCAACTCCACTATCTCAAGTTTCAAAAATTAGTGTTCCCGATGCTAGAACGATTACGCTTCAACCTTTTGAAAAAAACATGTTGCAAGTAATAGAAAAAGCAATCCTTACAGCAAATATTGGATTTAATCCGATGAATAATGGTGATGTAATTATTATTAGTGTTCCTCCATTAACTGAAGAACGAAGAAGAGAATTGGCGAAACAAGCAAAAGCTGAGGCTGAAGATGCTAAAATTGGTGTTCGAAATGTTCGTAAAGATTCTAATAATGAAATTAAGAAATTAGAAAAAGACGGAATTTCAGAAGATATTTGTAAAAGGGCTGAAGACGAAGTTCAAAATTTAACCAACAGTTACATAAAAAAAATAGACGAACTTTTAGCGGAAAAAGAAGCTGAAATTATGAAAGTCTAATTATAATAAAATTTAAATCCGCTTTAGAAGGATTTTATACATTAAAAACCCATTTCTTTCGAAATGGGTTTTTAATATTTTAGGAGAATCTAGTTTATTATGCTTCGAATGGAAGTATAGAAACGTAAGATTTATTTTCACCTTTTTTCTGGAACTTAACCAAACCATCTACTTTTGCATGTAACGTGTGATCTTTACTCATGTAAACATTTTCACCTGGATTGTGTTTAGAACCTCTTTGTCTTACTATGATGTTACCAGCAATAGCAGCTTGTCCACCAAAAATCTTAACGCCTAAACGTTTTGATTCTGATTCTCTACCATTCTTCGAACTACCGACACCTTTCTTGTGAGCCATGACGTATAAGTTTTATAGTGTTATTATTATTTTGCGTCTTCTTTTTTAGCTTTTGGAGCTTTTTTTACTTTAGGTACTGCTACTTCTTCAGCGGCTTCTACTTCTGCTGCTACTTTTTTGGTAGCTGCTTTTTTAGGAGCTGATGTTGAAATTCCTTCTATTACAATTTGAGTAAGATACTGACGGTGTCCGTTTCTTTTTTTGTAACCTTTTCTTCTTTTCTTTTTGAAAACGATTACTTTATCTCCTTTTAAGTGTTGTAACACTTTGGCTTCTACTGAAGCACCTTCTATAGCTGGGGCGCCTAAAGTGATTGTACCGTTATCATCTAACAAAAGAACTTTGTCGAAAGTAACTTTCGATCCTTCTTCACTTGATAAACGATTAACATAAACCTTTAGATCTTTGCTAACTTTAAATTGATGCCCTGCTATCTCTACGATTGCGTACATAACAATATTATTTATTAATTTTTAAGTTTGCAAATATACCATTAAAAATTTAATGTGCAACCCAATAAGTAAAAAAACAAAATATATTTCCCTGTTGATTATTAATGATGTTAAGAGAAAATGAAAAACTAAAAGTTAAATTCTGTTAAATATATAGTAGTTTAGCAACTCGTAATTGAAAAAAAGTTATTTTTGGACTACTATTTATTAGAAAAATAGAAAATATTAAAACCAATTTATTAATCTTTTATGAAAAAATCATTAATGGCACTAGGCACAATGCTTATGCTGGGCGGAGTTGCTTCAGCTCAAAAAGTTGCTTTTGAAGAATATACATTAGATAATGGTCTTCATGTAATTCTTCATAACGATGCTTCGGCACCGGTAATCATTACTTCGGTAATGTATCATGTAGGTTCTAAAAACGAAAACCCAGAAAGAACTGGATTTGCTCACTTTTTTGAACATCTTTTATTTGAAGGAACTAAGAATATTAAACGTGGAGAATGGTTTAAAATTGTGACTGCCAATGGCGGAACCAATAATGCCAACACTTCAGAAGACCGAACTTACTATTACGAAGTATTTCCTTCAAACAGTTTAGAATTAGGACTTTGGATGGAATCAGAAAGATTGATGCATCCTATAATTAATCAAATTGGGGTTGACACTCAAAATGAAGTTGTAAAAGAAGAAAAACGTCTTCGTGTGGATAATCAACCTTATGGTAATTTAATAGCAGAAGTTAAGAAAAACATGTATGTTAAGCATCCATATCGTTGGGCTACAATTGGCTCAATGGAACATTTAGATGCTGCAACATTAGAAGAATTTCAGGCATTTAATAAAAAATACTATGTTCCAAATAACGCTGTTTTAGTAGTTGCGGGAGATTTAAATGATATTCCAAAAACAAAAGAATGGATAAACAAATATTTTGGTCCAATTCCTAGAGGAAATGAAGTTACTTTTGAGAAATTTGTTGAAGAACCGATTACTTCTACTATAAAAGCAAGCTATCAAGATCCAAACATTCAAAAACCAATGATTGTTGCTACTTATAGAACTCCGTCAATGAAAACTAGAGATGCGAGAGTATTGGATATGATTTCTACAGTATTAAGCGAAGGTAAAAGCTCAAGATTGTATAAAAAAATTGTTGACGATAAGAAAATGGCTCTTCAAATTGGAGCTTTCAATTACAGTCAAGAAGATTACGGTTTGTACATATTATATGGAATGCCACAAGGAACTTATACTTCTGAAGATATCGTAAAAGAAATCGATGAAGAAGTAGTAAAACTTCAAACAGAATTATTGACAGATAAAGAAATGCAAAAGCTTAAAAATATCTATGAAAATAATTATGTAAATAGTAATTCAAATGTAGAAGGTATAGCTGAAAATTTAGCATCTTATTATCTTTTATACGGTGATATTAATTTGATAAATACAGAAATTGAAATGTATCGCTCCATAACAGCTCAAGAAATTAGAGATGTTGCCAAAAAATATCTAAATCCAAATCAGAGATTGTTATTGGATTATATTCCAACTAAAGACAAAGCTCAAAACTAACAAATTATATCATGAAAAAAATAATTATAGTATTATCAAGCTTGTTTTTAACTTTAACTATGCAAGCACAAGATCGAACTCAGCCAAAACCTGGACCATCTCCAGTTATAAATATCAAGAAACCTCAGTCATTTAAACTTCCTAACGGATTGCAAGTATTGATTGTTGAAAACCACAAACTTCCAAAAGTTTCATTTAGTTTGAATATTGACAATTCCCCTTATGCTGAAGGCACAAAAAAAGGAGTTGCAAATTTAACAAGTAGCTTAATTGGTAACGGAAGTAAGAAAATTTCAAAGGATGCTTTCAACGAAGAAATTGATTTTCTTGGGGCTGAATTAAGTTTTTATGCCTCTGGTGCTTCTGGAAGTAGTTTATCTAAATATTCAGGAAGAATTTTGGAATTAATGGCAGAAGGTGCTTTGAATCCAAACTTTACTCAAGAAGAATTTGATAAAGAAAAGGATAAATTATTGGAGAATTTAAAAACTCAAGAAAAAAGTGTTGCTGCTGTAGCTGGTAGAGTACAAAATGTATTGGCTTTTGGAAAAGATCATCCTTCAGGTGAATATTTAAGCGAAGAAACCATTAAAAATGTAACTCTTGCAGATGTTGAAAATAATTACAACACTTACTTTGTTCCAGAAAATGCTTACCTAGTTATTATTGGTGATGTGCAATTTAAAGAAACTAAAAAAGCAGTTGAAAAATTATTTGGATCTTGGGTAAAAGCCAGCGCTCCTTCAGTAAAATATAGTGATCCTGTAAATGTTCAATATTCTCAAATCAATTTTGTGGATATGCCAAATGCGGTTCAATCGGAAATTGCATTGCAAAATACAGTAAATCTAAAGATGACTGACAAAGATTATTTTGCAGCAATTGTTGCAAATCAAATTCTTGGTGGTGATTTTAATAGCTATTTAAATATGAATCTTCGTGAAGCTCACGGTTGGACTTATGGTGCACGTTCAGGAATAAGCGGAAGCAAATATGTTTCTACTTTCAGAGCTTCAACACAAGTAAGAAATGCTGTTACAGATAGTGCAGTTGTAGAATTTTTTAAAGAAATTAAGAAAATTAGAACTGAAAAAGTTTCAGATGAAATGTTAGCAAACGTAAAAGCAGGTTACGTTGGTAAATTTGTAATGCAAATTGAAAAACCACAAACCGTTGCAGGATATGCTTTGCGAATAAAAACTCAAGGATTACCAGAAGATTTCTACGAAAATTATATTAAGAATATTAATGCAGTAACTGCTGAAGAAGTTATGGCTGCAGCCAATAAATATTTCTTAGAAGATAAAATCAGAGTGGTAATTGTAGGTAAAGGAAGTGATGTAATTCCTGGTTTAGAAAAATTGAAAATTCCAATGTTCTATTTTGACAAATTTGGGGCACCTACAAGTAAACCAGTAATGAAAAAAGCAACTCCTGCTGGAGTTACTGTAAAAACAGTTTTAGACAATTACATAAAAGCTGTTGGAGGAGAGAAAGCCGTTAAAGGAGTAAAAACTATTAGCACTGTTGCTAGTGGGGAAATCCAAGGGACTCCTTTAGAAATGAATACTAAAGTTACTTCTGCTAATAAACTTTCCAATGAAATGAAAGCAATGGGCATGAGTATAATGAAACAAGTTGTAAATGATAAAGGAGCTTATGTAACACAACAAGGTAAAAGAAAAGATCTTGATGGTGAAAAACTAGCTGAAGCAAAACAAAACGCCATGCCTTTTCCTGAATTAACTATGGCTGCAAAAACTTCAATTACTTTAGATGGTATTGAATCTTTTAATGGTGCTGATGCTTATGTAATTAAAGACGGGAAAACGACTCATTATTTTGATGTAAACACAGGATTAAAAATAGGTCAAGCTGTCACTCAAGAAGCAAATGGTCAAAAAATGACTCAAATAACAAACTATAGTGACTATAAAGAAGTGAAAGGAATTAAAGTTCCTTACAAAGTTTCAATGTCTTTTGGTCCGCAAGAAATTGAATTCAAAACAACTGATGTTAAAATTAATGAAGGTGTTTCTGATGCTGATTTCCAATAATAAATCAAAATAATTCAATTGAAAAAGGCTAACTGAAAAGTTAGCCTTTTTTATTTTTTGGAGGATAAATAAACTCCCATTAATATTACCACTGCTCCTAAAAACTGAATTGGAGTAAGCATCTCATTATCTAATAACCCCCAGAAGAAAGCAATAATTGGAATTAAATAAGTAACTGAAGTTGCAAAAACAGGGGAGGAAATTTGAATTAATTTAAAGAAAATAATATTTGCAATTCCAGTTCCAATAACCCCTAACAATAAAATAAAAAAAATAGAGTGTTGTGTTTTTTCAAGAGCAATAGTTTCTTCAATTCCTGAAAATGATACTATCAAAATTGCAGGTAAAATCATAACTGTAAAATTTCCAGTTGAAATAGAAAGAGGACTTAAATCGGACAAATATTTTTTAATAAGATTTACATTAAGAGCGTAACAAATAGAGGCTAGTATTACAAAAATTGAATAATAATAATTTTGCTCTGGATGATGGATAGCTCCATTAAAAACCAGTAAAACACTACCTAAAAACCCGATAATTACACCATAAATTTGTGTTCTTTTAAATGTTAGTGAAAATGACAAAGCTCCTAAAATTAAAGTATTCAATGGCGTTAATGAATTTAAAATTGCACTTATAGAACTGTCTAATCTAGTTTCGGCAACTGAAAATAAAAAAGCTGGAATAAAGGTTCCAAAAAGGGCTGTTAAAGCGATATATTTCCATTTATGTTTTGGAATACTTTTTAATGAATTAAACCCAATTGAAAGTAAAAACAATCCTGCAAAAATAATTCTAAAAGCACCTAACTGATAGGGCGTCAATCCTACTAATCCTCGTTTTATAAGAATAAATGAGCTTCCCCAAATTAAGGCTAAAAACACCAAAAAGAACCATTTTGTTTGCTTCGAATTCATAACAGTTATTATTTCTACAAATTTTGTAATAATTTTAAGAATATGAACTTTAATTTTTAATTATTTTTGTAATTGAAATCCAACTTGTTTTTTGGATATTATTCTAATTCAGTTAAAAATATGCGTTTTATTCCCTCATTCATAGTAATTACTTTGTCATGT
>RFPP01000033.1 GCA_009926065.1 Flavobacteriaceae bacterium | reverse complement strand
AAAATAAAAACAGCAACCAAAGCAAGCTGATTTTTATTCTAACTAAAACTCGTTTTTTAAACAAGGGCTTAAAGTGGAAAGCCGGAGGTGGCTTCAAAACTAATCGAAACGGATAGCTTTTATTGGAGTAATTTTGGTGATGATGTACGAAGGTATTAATAATATGAGTAAACAGATTAGAATAGTGCCGAGGTTTAACAAGAAAATGTATCCAAAATCTATAAAAACTGGCGCTTCGTTTACATAATAGTTCTCGGGATTTAGTTTAATTACCCCGAAATTTTGTTGGATTAATAGCATTCCAATACCAATTAGGTTGCCCCAAAATAGTCCTTTTGAGATGAGATAAAAGGCATTGTAGAGGAAAATTTTACGAACTGCCCAATTATTTGCGCCCATGGATTTAAGGATTCCTATCATTTGGGTGCGTTCTAAAATGAGCACCAAAAGTGCTACTACCATGTTGATTGTGGCTACTGCGATCATAATGATGAGGATTACGATGATGTTGAAATCGAATAATTTTAGCCACTCGAATATGTAATAATATTTTTCGACGATGGTTTGTGTATCGAGTGTGGAGCCTGTTTTTTCGTAAACTTCTTGCCCTTTTTCTTGTATGGCATTGAAATCGTTAACAAAAACTTCGAAGGCGCCCACTTGATCGGATTCCCATTTATTAATTCGTTGAATGTGTCGGATATCTCCGATAATAAAGGTAGAGTCGAATTCTTGAAATCCTGAATTGAAGATTCCAATTATTCGAAACACGCGAAGATTGGGGTTTTGATTGGTATCTTCTTTCATGAAGAAGGTGTTAAATTTATCGCCGACTTTTAGATTTAATCGATTGGCTAAAAATTCAGAAATCAGAACCTCATCGTTTAATTGGTTGTTTAAATTGGGTAATTTTCCACTTATAAGGTATTCTTGCAGGTTGTTCCATCGGTAATCTTTTCCAACACCTTTGAAAATAATTCCTTCGAAAGCGGTTTCGGTTCTTATAATTCCAGACTTAGTTGCTACTGCTTGAACGTGATTTATTCCCTCTACATTTTTAAATTTTGGATAGAAATCTTGATGAGTAGAAATGGGTGTTATGCTAAGCAGAGATTGGTTTTCATCGTAATTTGTGATAATAATATGTCCGTTGAATGCGGCTACTTTTTGTCGAATTTTTTGTTGTAAACCAATTCCCGTAGCGACAGAAATAATCATCATAATCATTCCAATTGCAATTGCTGCTATTGCAATTTTTATAATTGGTGCAGAAATACTACTTTTATGGTCTCGAGCAGTAATGAGTCTTTTTGATATAAAATATTCTAAATTCAATAGTGATTTGGTTAAAATAACAAAGTTGAACTACTTGGCTCGAGTAAAATTACGTTTTTAGATTTTATTTTCAAGTATATAAGTTAATTAATTATTTTTTGGAAGAGCAAGCATGATTCAAATTACTTCTAGACAACTAAAATTCAACGGACTTTCGAGCGCAAAAAAAATAAATTATTTAATTTTTGCTGCATTGTCGCTGATGATTTACTCTTGTAAACCATCACAAAAAGGAATCAGAAATTCAACTTCTACGAATAAAACTGTTGTAATAAATAGCAAAAAATCAACACATTTTAGCTCTGGAGCTGATAATTTTGATTCGTATTTTTCATTTTTAGATAAAAAAAGAGTAGGTGTAATTACCAATCAAACTGGGGTTGTTTTATATGATTCTATATTTATACTTCCGGATTCGGGGGACACCAGCCACGCCGAGAGATTTGTAAATAAAAGAATTCATTTGGTAGATTTTCTTTTAAAAAATAAAATCAATATTCAAAAAATATATGCTCCTGAACACGGTTTTCGTGGTACTGCAGATGCTGGCGAACATGTTGTTGATGGAAAAGATGTGAAAACAGGGATTCCTATTTTATCGCTTTACGGAGAAAATAGAAAACCTAAACCGGAACAATTAGAAGGAATAGATGTGTTGGTTTTTGATTTACAGGATGTAGGAGCTCGATTTTACACTTACATTTCTACGCTACATTATGTCATGGAATCTTGTGCGGAGAATAACATTCCGTTACTTGTTTTGGATCGTCCAAATCCGAATATTTCGATTGTTGATGGCCCAATTTTAGAAAAAGAATATTCGAGTTTTGTGGGCATGCATACTATTCCTTTGTTGCACGGAATGACAATTGGAGAATATGCTCAAATGATAAATGGTGAAAATTGGTTGAAGGACGGACTTCGTTGCGATTTAAAAATCATCACTTGCGCAGGATACAATCGGGAAATGAAATACAGTTTATTGGAAAAGCCTTCCCCTAATTTACCAAACGATCAAGCGATAAATTTGTATCCGAGTTTGTGTCTTTTTGAAGGTACGAATGTGAGCGTAGGACGAGGAACTGAAAAACAATTTCAAATTTACGGATCTCCTTATTTACCAAAAGGCAACTTTAGCTTTACTCCTATGCCAAATTTGGGGGCGAAAGATCCTATTTACAATGGCGTTGAGTGTTATGGCGAAGATTTAACTAGTATTCCAAAAATTGACAAATTGGAATTGAAATGGTTGTTGAAAGCCTATAATCAAACGGAGGATAAAACCAAGTTTTTCAATGCGTTTTTTACGAAATTGGCAGGAAGTAAAAAATTGCAAACTCAAATCGAGCAAGGATTAACTGAAGATGAAATTCGTGCCACTTGGAAGGGTGGCTTGTATGATTTTAAGAAAATGCGAAAACCTTATTTGATATACTAACAAAAAAACCTGACTTATTGAAGTCAGGTTTTTTTTATTAAATATTCAAATTGGTTTACTACAAACCAAAAGCAGTTTTAACTTTATCTACGTAATCTAGTTTTTCCCAAGTAAATAATTCAACTGTAACCTTTTTTTCAATTCCCCCTGGAGCTTTAAACGTTTTAGTAACTGTTTCTGGGGTTCTTCCCATGTGACCATAGGCAGCAGTTTCGCTGTAAATTGGATTTCTCAATTTTAGACGTTGCTCGATAAAATAAGGACGCATATCAAAAATTTCTTCTACTTTTTTTGCTATTTCTCCGTTGGTTAAATTCACTTTTGAAGTTCCGTAGGTTTCTATAAAAATTCCCATTGGTTTAGCTACTCCTATTGCATAAGAAACTTGAACTAAAATTTCTTCAGCGACACCTGCTGCAACTAAATTTTTAGCAATGTGACGAGTTGCATAAGCCGCACTTCTATCCACTTTACTTGGATCTTTTCCTGAAAATGCACCTCCACCATGTGCCCCTTTTCCACCATAAGTATCCACAATAATTTTTCTACCTGTTAACCCAGTATCTCCGTGAGGGCCTCCAATTACGAATTTCCCGGTTGGATTGATATGGTAAGTAATTTTATCATTGAATAAGTGAGCGTATTTTGGATTGTTTTTAATGATTCTAGGGATTAATATTCCAACCAAATCCGATTTGATTTTATTCAACATTTTTTCTTCTTCATCAAAATCATCGTGTTGCGTTGAAATTACAATAGCATCAATACGAACCGGTTTATTGTCATCATTATATTCTAATGTAACTTGTGATTTAGCATCAGGGCGTAAATATTTAATTTCATTATTTTCACGACGTAAAACAGCTAATTCTTGTAATAATTTATGAGATAAATCAAGTGCCAATGGCATGTAATTTTCGGTTTCATTAGTTGCATAACCAAACATCATTCCTTGATCACCGGCACCTTGCTCCTCTTTTGTAGCACGTTCTACACCTTGATTGATATCTCCTGATTGTTCGTGAATTGCTGAAAGCACACCACAAGAATTGGCCTCAAACATGTATTCGCTTTTGGTATATCCAATTTTTCTGATTACTTCACGAGCAATTTGCTGAACGTCAAGATAGGTTTCCGATTTTACTTCACCTGCAAGAATTACTTGTCCTGTAGTTACTAAAGTTTCACAAGCCACTTTTGACTCAGGGTCAAATGCTAAAAAGTTATCAATTAATGCATCTGAAATTTGATCTGCAACTTTATCAGGATGTCCTTCACTAACAGATTCTGACGTAAATAAATAAGCCATATAAATAATTTATTTTTAATTAAGCGAAGAAAAATAAGATTGCAGGAATGTTAAAGGAGAAGATTTCTGCTTTAGCATTTTTTTAACGAGGTCGCAATCAGTTCAAATTTTTCCTCTAATTTTAGATTGCAAATATAGGAAAGAGAATTGAATTGCAAATTAAAGTTGGGAAATAATTATAGAATTTATATTTAGAATACTTATAACGGCATCTTCTTTTTCATTTCTTCAACAATATTGAATGCTGCGGGACAAATGGCAACATTTTTCAAAGTTAGATCTGAAATTTGTTGGAATTTTTTTCGATCGGTGTGAGGAAATTCACGACATGCTTTTGGACGAACTTCATAAATCATACAGGCATTTTCATGGTCTAAGAAAGTACAAGGAACACTTTGCAAAACATAATCGTTGTCTTCATCTATTTTCAGGTATTGATCTATAAATTGCTGTGGTTTTTGACGCATAAATTTAGAAATCCTTTCTATATCGGCTGAAGTAAATAGTGGTCCTGTGGTTTTACAACAATTGGCACATTTCAAGCAATCGGTTTTTTTGAATTCGGCATCGTGCAAATCTTGCATAATGTAGTCTATATTCTTGGGCGTTTTCTTTTTTAGTTTATCGAAATACTTTTTATTTTCGATATGCTTATCTTTGGCTTCTTTAGGAAGTGCGTTAACAATTTGTTTCAAGTTTAAAGTTTAAAGTTGGAGCCACAAAAGTAACAAACTCAAAACCTTAAACCTCAAACTTTAAACAAAAAAATGAAAGACCTTTTTGGAAAAGCCATTTTAGATTTTCAAACCAATAATTCTCCTGAGGATTTAATTACGGAAACCACGATTTCTGAAGAAGATGAAATGTCGGTTGCTTATTTATTTCGGGATTTTTCTGGGATGCCAAAATTAGAACAACAAGCGCTATTACTTTCTAAAGGCAGAGTTTTAGATGTGGGATGTGGCGCTGGAAGCCATAGTTTGTTTTTACAAAAAGAAAAGAATTTAAAAGTTACCGCCATCGATATTTCGAATAATGCCGTTGAAGCTTGTCGATTGAGAGGGATTTCAGATGTTTTTGAAATTGATATTTTGAAATTTAATTCAATTGAAAAATTTGACACTATTCTTTTATTGATGAATGGAACGGGGATATTTGGAAAATTAGAACACGTTTCAAAATACCTAGTAAAACTAAAATCGTTATTGGCGAAAAACGGACAAATTCTGATTGATTCTTCCGATATCATCTACATGTTTGACGAAGATGAAGACGGCGGAAAATGGATTTCTGGCGATGTTTATTATGGGGAATTAGAGTTTATTATTTCCTATAAAGGAGAAAAAGAAGTCCCATTTTCGTGGTTGTACATGGATTACAATACTTTACAAAGTGCGGCTGTTGCCAATGGATTGAAATGCGAATTAGTTTTGGAAGGCGACCATTTTGATTATTTGGCAAAGTTGACTCACCAATAAATTAAGGAATATTCAAGTATTTATGTGTTTGTAAAGATATGCGCCATTTTGGATTGTTCATTACATAATCAACAATTAGAGGCGTCATTTCTTCTTTCTTGCTCCATTCTGGCTGTAAAAAAAGGATTGCATTGGAGTTTACTTTTTCAGCTTGCTCTTCGGCAAATATAAAGTCGTGTTTGTTATGGATAATAACTTTTAACTCATTGGCATTATCGTAAACGATTTGCGTAGGTAATTTATTTTTCTTTGGAGAAAGACAAATCCAATCCCAAAATCCAGTTAAAGGATAAGCACCTGAAGTTTCAATATGAATTTTAAGGTTTTTATCTTTTAATTTTTGGGTTAAAACAGACATGTCCCACATTAACGGTTCTCCACCTGTAACTACAACAGTCTCAGAATATTTTGCTGCATTTTCAACAATCAAATCAGTAGCAGTAGGCGGATGTAATTCGGCATTCCAACTTTCTTTAACATCGCACCAGTGACAACCTACATCGCAACCACCAATTCTAATAAAATAAGCGGCAGTTCCAGTGTGGTAACCTTCGCCTTGAATGGTGTAGAATTCTTCCATTAGGGGAAGCATTAATCCTTTATCGACTGCAATTTGAGTTTCTTGATTTAACATAGTTTATTATGAATAGATTGCAAAGGTAGTGAAAATAGGAGTTATGATTGTAGATTTGAGAAAAAGGAAAGAGAATAGACTATAAGATAATAGATTTGAAGATAATATACAAAAAGAGAAAAGTCGAATTCCTTCTCCAAAAAAAACCGACAGCTTTGAGACTATCGGTTTTATATTGAAACTTTTATTTCTTTTATTTCAGTAATTTTAATGATTGCGTTGCGTAATCATTCAAAGGATCTAAGGCTAAAGTTTTGGCAAAATATTCTTTTGCTTTCACTTTGTCGGTATTGGCATAGGCGGCTCCGATTGCGTTGTAGGACTCGATGAATTTAGTTTTCACCGCTGGTTTAGCTATTTCTTCCTCCCCTTTTGCTGTTACCACGTCGATATATTGTTGGTAATATTTAATAATCATTTCGTCATTTTCGAGAAGGTTATTGGTTCTAGCTCTGAATATATAAGCGTCTTGAGTTGAAGGCGCCGCTGTGATTACATTTCCAAAAGCAACATCGGCTTTTTGCAATTCGATTGGGTCTACTTTTACGACATCTTTACGAGTATTTTTAAAGTATAAAGAATTTCCAAGGTAGAAATTATCCAACAAATAGTTTTTAGAGTTCACATTGGTTACTGCTATTTCATAGATTACAGCAGCTTCTTTGAATAATTTTTGCTCGTAGAATTTTTTACCAATTTCACTTAAATCGTTAGTCATGGTAATTTCCATTTCAACGGCTTTTTTCAATTGCGCAACTCCGGCATCAAAAACAACAGCATCAACTACCTTCGTTTCTATATTATTGGCTTTTTTCATTTTTGCCAATCCTAAATATAGATAATCTCTGGCGATAATTTTATTGGTAGGTGTAGCAATAAAATTTTCTAACGCTGAAATTGCTGCATCTACATTTCCATTTTCGTAGGCAGAATAGCCTAAATAACGGAAGATTCTTGGGTTTACTTTATCCAATTGTTTCATTGCGTTGGCTTCGATTTCTAATGCTTTATAATCTTTTGCAAGAATTAAAAAGTCGGCGTGACGCATACGAGAAGTTAACGAATAATCGGTTAAACTCATATATTTTTCGTAGAATGACAAAGCTTTGGTAATGTTATCTTTATAGGTTTTCGGTTCGTCTTTTGCCCAGAAATAGTAGGTTTCAGCTAATTCTCTATAAACTGGTCCATAATCTGGATTGGTTGCAATTACATTATCATAGGCTTTTACAGCTTCAGAAAATGCTCTTGCTCCTTTTAATAATACTCCCAATTGCATTTTCGCTCTGATTAAAGTTGGGTCAGCATCAAAGGCATCACGATAGGATTTATAGGAATCATTTTGATTTTTAAGTCCGTAATAGGCATCTCCAAAAGCTAATAAAACGTTTGTATCATTGGGATTAGCAATTTTAGCTTTATTTAAAACTTCAATTGCTTTATTATAGTCAGGAGTGTCCGAATTCATATATGCTTTCGCGATATAAACGTATTGTTCTGAATCTTTTTTTTTGATATCTTTTATTGCTAGCGCAAAATTAGCTTCGGCTCCTGCCAAATTTTTATCGTCTAAATCCATCTGTCCTAAACCAATGTAGTTAAATTTAGAATCAAATTTGGCAGCTAGCCCTTTGTTAAAATATATTTTTGCCGAGTCACTAATATTCTGATTAAGATAAATATTTCCTAACAGAAATGCTGCTTTTCCGTTATCTGGAGTCGTTATAAGAATTGACTTCAGAATTCCTTTGGCTTTTTCAAATTGTTCTGCGTCTATAGTTTTCTTTGCCTGATCTAAATCTTGAGCATAGCTTAGTGTTACTGAAGTCAATAAAGCAATACTAAAAATTTTGAATGATTTCATCGTGTTATAATTTATTATTTATTCTCTTTTTCTATTTGTTTTCTAATTTTGATATTTCTACCAGGCATTTTTGCGGGTAATAATCCAGATTTTAGTGTAATTCTTTGTCCAACTTCACCTGCTATGAAAGAGGCAAATCCCATTCCTAAACCGGAGTAACCCTGACAATTGATAATATACAAATCACGTGCCAAAGGATACTTCTTTTCCGCAAGGTTATTTTGTGTGGGTGCAAAGTAATCTGTTTTTCCAATTCCTTTTACATTTAGAACATTAATTTTATCAACAATAGGTCTCATTTTTAAGGAAGGCTCCATCAACCAATTTACTCCTACTACTCCTATCATTTCTTTATTTTCAGAAACAAACTGAATTACTTCTTCATTAGTTTTAAATGAAAATACTCTTTCTAAAGGGAGTTCTTTAATTCCCGCAAGTTCTTTCATGTATCGAACAGTACTTGAATTGGGGTTGTCAAAAACCAATCCTTTAATTTTTATATTTGGCATTCCTTTCAAAAAGTTGACTACTTCTTGTAACGCAATTAAAGTGTCTTTATTTCTTTGGTTTGAAATTAAAGCAATAGCATCGGTTGCAAATACGGTAGATCTAGGAGTTATTTTTTTTCTTGCAAATACTTTTTCTTCCTCAGGATTCAATTTTCTTGATAAAATCGCAATTTTAGAAGTGTCTTTTGAAAGTGCTATAACTGTTTCTAATTCTGACTTGGCATTAATTTTAATTCTAGCCTCGTATAAACTTTCAAAAACCTCTACTTGAGAAGCTACAATAGGAAGCAAAGTTTCGTCAACAAGAACAGATGTTGAGCCTTTTAAAATAGTCTCGTCACTTTTAAGAGTATTATTTTTTTGATTACATGCAAAAAAAACTACTAATAAACCTAATAAAACTATAAATAGAATTAAGGGGAACTTTTTCATAATTTAGTTTTTATTATCGTTTACAATTCGGTAAAAACGAAAAAAAGAATATACTATTAGAACTACTCCAAAAGAAATTCTATAAATAGGTTTCATATCGTAAGGGAAGTTTTTCCAAAAAATGATTGTTAATCCCATAACCAGATAGGCTATGAAAAAGACCATTCCTATAACGAGAAAAAACCGCTCTTTAAGCGATTTCTTCTCTTTATTCTGGGTTGAATTATTCAACATTATTCAGCAGATTGAATAGTAATAGGAAGAGAATAAAGGACTCTCACCTTCTTACCATTTTGTTCGCCTGGATTCCATTTTGGACAAGATTTTAAAACTCGAATAGCTTCTTTTCCAGTTCCATAACCTATGTCTCTAATTACTTTAATATCTGTTAAAGATCCATCTTTTTCAACAACAAACGTTACATAAACCTTTCCTGATAAACCTTCTTCTTCTGGTGTTCTATAATTATTTCCAACATACTTATAGAATTTAGCCATCCCTCCAGGAAAATCTGGTTTTACTTCAATACCAGCGGTGTTATATATATTATTGTCTTCAACTACATCTGAAGGGCCGTTTCCAACAGGTTCAACAGTTAATTCAGCATCTGGATCTCCCTTAATATTTTCATCACCAATTTTTTTGTCTTTAATTTCAACAATTTTAGGTGGTTCTTCAACTACTTCTTCCGCCTTAGCTACAACCGGTTTCACAAACTTCACTTGATCCACTTTTGGAGGTGGTGGTGGAGGCGGTGGAATATTTTCTTTCGGTTTTTCCTTAGGTGGTAGTTTTACCGTAGTAATTTTAGTATCTAAGCTCGTGTCGTCTTGAGAATCTGGTATCATATTGATAATTAAGGGCATTGCAATAGCAAAACCAAACAAAACTGATCCTATCAAAAGTGCTCTAAGAGTAGTTTTTTGATTAGTTTTTCTTAATTCATAGGCACCATAAACTTTATTTCGTCCTTCGAAAACAATTTCAAGCCATTGGTCTTTTATTAAATCTAATTTCATCTGTATATTTTATTTAATTTTAAAGGAAGATGGAACGCCTAATCCTTTACATTTTGATCAATTTTTGATGTGGGCGTTTCATATTTCTTAATTATTAGGTTATTGGTTGCTAAGATTGCTCTTATTTTCCTTCTAACAATTTTGTTTCTTCAGGCGTAAAATCATTAACAATTGCATAAGTAGGTACGTCTACAATTGCCATTTCATCTAATATATCAATTAAGTTTCGGTAATTTGATTTTTTACTTGGCTTAATGATAACAATTATTCCTTTTTCTTTATTTCCTGTATATTCAAGAACTTTCTTTTTTCTATCAATAAGTTCTTTTCTAATACCGTCTTTACCATATACGAAGTCTTTCGGAGTTCCACCGGCTACTGGTGTTGCTAGTAAACCAACATAACGAACTAACTTATCGTTATCTCCTAATAGTATAGTCATTGTACGATTTTCATCAACTTTAACATCCTTGTTTTTGGTAGGATCGTCTTCTTTATCTGGCAACCCCAAACTCATGGATTGTGGTTTTGACAACGTTGTGGTAAGCATGAAAAATGTGATTAATAAGAAAGCCAAATCCACCATAGCAGTTAAATCTACTTTAGCATTTTGCTTTTTACTTCTTACTTTACCACTTTTGTCGCCACCACCGTCGGTATTTAATTCAGCCATTTTAGTGTATCTTTATTAATTAAAAATCTTTTCCTCTTAAACCAGTAACCAAACTAAAGCTGTTGATTTTTTGGTCTTGTAAAATATCCATTACTTTTTTAATAGCAGGATATTCTTCTTTAGCATCTCCTTTAATAGCAATTTGCAATTCTTTATCGTTGGTTTCAATATTTGCAATTCTAGAATTGTAAATCCATTCTTTCAACTGATTGTCGAGAGAGTCTTTAGGAACTCCAGGTTGGTCTGCTTTATTTCTTTCCGCACTTTTCATGGCGATAATTTGACTCAAACTTTGAATTGGCACACCAAATCCTTCCATTAAAGCAAATTTATCCATTTCCTCCTGCGTGAACGTCACACCATATTTATCTCCCATTAATTGAAGTGCTCTTTTGCGAACTTCTCTTCCTTTAAGGTCAAAAAATACTTTTCCTTTTCCTATGGTTATTGTTGCCAAATCTGTTTCAGGCAATTTAGTTTGTACAGTAGAAGCAGGAGTGTCTACAGGTAATGCCTCCGGCACTTTTGCTGTAGCAGTCAAAATAAAGAAAGTTAGCAATAAGAAAGCTACATCACACATCGCGGTCATATCCGTCGAAGTTGACTTTTTTTTCATTTTTATTTTTGCCATTATTTTTATCTATTATTTGATTATAAAAAATCAAAAATTATTGTTTCAAGCTACCTCTAAATTTTCTGTAAGTATTTACAATAGTTGTACCTGCCTCATCGATAGAATAAGTCAAATCATCAATTTTAGAAGTGAAGAAGTTGTAGGCAATAATTGCTAAAACTGAAGTAGTAATACCTGTAGCAGTGTTTATTAACGCCTCAGAAATACCTGTTGCAAGAGCTGCCTGGTCAGGAGTTCCAGCTGAAGCTAAAGCACCAAATGCTTTAATCATCCCTGATACTGTTCCTAACAAACCTCCAAGGGTTCCTAACGACACTAAAGATGAAATGATCGTCATATTTTTCTCTAACATTGGCATTTCAAGAGAAGTAGCTTCTTCAATTTCTTTATGTATTGTTTCTGCAGCATCTTCGCTATTGAATCCTTCTTTTTTAACGTCCTGGTATTTTACTAATGCAGATTTGATTGTGTTAGCAACAGAACCTTGTTGTTTATCACATGCAGAAATTGCTTCTTCAATTTTTCCTTCTTTTACATTATTTTGAACACTTTTCATAAAAATATCCAAGTTTCCTTTTCCAGCCGCTTTTGAAATTACAGCAAAACGCTCAAAAGAAAACACAATTACCATCAATAACATTCCTAATAAGATTGGAACAATAAAACCTCCTTTATATACCATACCTAAAGTATTTAAAGGATGACCTTTTTCAGGATCTCCTCCCTCAAAGTTAGAAGCTGCCCCCATTAGCAGAGACCAAACTAGATAACCTACAAATACACATGCAACAATTATGATTCCAGAGATCATACCTCCTACTTTTGAACCACTTTCTTTTTTAACGTTTGCCATTTTTTTTAATTTTTGATAATTTTAATAATTTTTTAATTTCTTAAAGTTGATTTTAACTTGGTAAAGAGCAAATTTAATTTTTTAGTTCAAATAAAAAAATGTTTTTTACATTAAATTATTAATAATTTAAAAAAAAAATAAATATTATAAATAAATCATTTTTTTAAGATTAATATCAAATGATTATTAAGCTATAACGCATATTTTAATAATTTTATTAGTATCTTAGGATATTTAACAAATTTAATTAAGAAATCGATTGAAATTTAATGGTAACTTATTTTAAAAAATAACTTAAAAAGTGACTACTGAACAATAATTACTGCAAATAATATTCACGTTTAACTAAAAAAAATTTCCGCAAAATAAAAAAAGAGACTGCGTTAACAGTCTCTTTTTTTTATAATAATTAGAACAAAAATTAATCAATTACTATTCTCTTAATTACTTTTTTGTCTCCATCTTGAACAGTTACCAAATAAACTCCAGCTTGCACATTTACAAGCTCAATGTTTTGAGAAAACAAACCTGTATTATTATAGGTATTGTTCAATATCAATCTTCCTCTCATGTCGTGAACCGATATTCCTATTTCATTACTTGATGTCGAATCAAATTGAACAGTAAAGTTACCTTTGTTTGGGTTTGGATACAATACAAAATTAGATAATGAATTATCAACAACGCCCAAAACTGCTTGACTTAGTGAACAAACGTTTAAACTCCAACTGTTAATTGCACCACCATCTTCATTATATGGATCTAAAACTTTTAATTTCCATACACCATTAATAGGTTGTCCATTAAATCCAGATAATTGTTGAATTGGTTTAACTGTTCCTGATATTGCTGGGTTATTTCCACAAACAATAACACTTCCTGAATCATCAAAAGTGGCATTTATATCTAATAAAGAGGCGTTAGTGCATGGTCTAGCCACTAATTGAATCTCAGTACCAGTAGGGCTAATTAATGAAATTGTCATATCATTTACCCAAGTATGACTGATGTCTACAGTAACATTCACATCGGTAACCAAATTCGTAGAGGTTAATGTTATTGATGAAATGAAAGGGGTTGTATTAGCAACTATAGGTATATCAACTGGAGTGTCTGTTGAAATTTCTGTTAAACAAGTCAATTGACCAGTTGTGAATCTATAAGTTACACTATAAGTTCCAGAACACGATGGGCTTTTTGGTAAAACTCTCCAATAATAAACTGTTGAGTTTAACAATCCTGTTGGAGCATAGCTAGTTGTAGTTACATTTACATTTCTAACGATAGTTGAAAAATTAGGATTGGTAGCAATTTCAACATCATATGATGTAGCTGCGCTATTTACTGGCCAGGTCAAAACTACCGACAAAGGATCGATTGTTGTTGCTAAATCCGCAGGGCTAGTTAACGCTTGTGTTCCAAAATTTGAATTAAATATTTCAAAATAGAAAGTTGCTGTTTTTACCGTAGCACCTGAAGTAGCTGTAACATTAATTGGAACTAATCCTGCTGTTGCAGTATTAGCAGCAGAAACTGTCATTGAAACCGTTCCAGTAGCTGATAAAGTAGACTGCGCAAAAGTAGCAGTTACCCCCGCAGGCAAACCAGTAGCTGCAAAAGTTGTTGTTCCTGTAAATCCAGCATAAGCAGTATATGGGAATGTAAACACAGCGTTTCCTCCCTGACATACTTGTTTATTTTGTTGCTCTGCTATTCCATTAAATGCAATTGCAAAACTTGAGGTTGGTGCTGTAATTGTAAAATTAACATTTGAAATATCAAAGAAAACATGCTTATACCCTTTAACCATAATTCTATTTGATGAACCTGGGTTATTTGGGACAGTAATAGTAGCTGTACCATTATTTGGCACCTTACTTGCTAATTGAATAGGGTAAGTATAACCGCCATCTGTTGATAAAAATATATCTACAAAAGTGGCATTTACATTATTTGCTGTAGTTCCTGCTACAGCCCATGTTACAGTTTGATTCGAACCTACAACCCAAGAAACAGCTGAATTTGGTGCATTTACTACAAATGGTCCTGCGGTAGAAGTTACATTAACCTTCATATCTGTGTAGTTGGTTTGCCCTACTTTTACAGGCGCTGTAGCTCTATAAGGTGCATTATCTCTTACCGTTAATCTGAAATTTAAGACTCTTGAAACTGAACTTAATGCTTCTGAAAGCATTCCAGCATCGCCACCTACTTCACTAGTCGTATTTGAATTCGCAATTATACTCTCAATTTTTGGAAAATATCTCGAACCTGTAGTTGTAGGGAGCCATGATATGAAATTGGGTCCAATCGTTTTTGTTTCACTAGCAGAACTATTATTACCAGTATTAGATCCTCCATCATCATTTTGCTCCCAGCAATAAGTTAATGCATCAGTTGGATTAGCATCTGTGGCAGTACCTGTTAATACAAATGGGGTGCTGATTGGAATAGTGTAATCGCTTACTGGTTGAACAACTGGAGTGGCATTATCAACCAAGTTTGTGCTCACAATACATGGTCTGGTTGCTAAATTATTTTGAATTTGTTCAATTGAAGTTTGATGAAAAATATCAATAGAGTGATCCGTTACATCTTGATCGGTGATTCCAGCATAACCCATAATTGTTATCCCAGAGCCCACTTCTTTATTAACACCTCTACCCTCATTAGAATTTGAAAAAGTATGATTGGCACCCATTTGATGACCCATTTCGTGTACTACATAGTCGATATCAAATGAATCACCGGAAGGAATACCATTTGCTGGTGAAGTAATACCTCGTCCTTTGGTAGCTCCTGTTCCCGCAGCTACTCCATCAACACAAATACAACCAATACAACCAGCATTTCCACCTCCACCAGTTTTTCCAAACATGTGTCCGATATCGTAAGCTGCATTATTTGCAGCTAAAGAAGTTCCTACTCCAGTTAATGTAGTGTTTAAAGCTACTTGTAATTGAGTATTCCAATTTGCCATTGTAGTATAAGGATCTGTAGAAGCTACATAATAAATAACATTTGTGGTACTTGCAACTAGATTCATATGGACACCTAAATCTTTTTCATAAATTCCGTTGCAACGTGTTAATGTATTGTTGAAAGCGGCTAAAACTAATGAAACTTGTGCAGCACTTGTAGCTCCAAAGTAGTTGGCATATTCTGCATTACATGAAAGAGCCAAACGCATTACTTTTAATTGTCCTGCACTTGACTGGATTGAGTTTGATCCTAATGCAGTTCTTGAAGTAGTTTCCATTACTGCCTTTTCTTCTGCCGTTGAGCAAGTCCAACCTGTACTTTTGCTTCTTTGAGATTTGAATACCGCATAAACAGAATGATCATCAGAATATGGCTCAATAAATTCGGTCTCTTTATCGGCTCTAAAAACAATAGTTTGAATTCCTTGTGGTGAAATACTAAGTCTCAAGGTGGCGAATCTATCTGTTATTCCTTTACCAGAATAAGCTCTAATTTCAGGGTATTTTGCTTGTAACTCCGCATCAAAATTTGATGCATCATTTACTTCAAATAGTTCAATTTGTCCATCGGCATTTGGCAATGAAATAATTGTGGTACTATTTCGAGCATTGTTAATAATTGAAAATAATTCTTGACGTAAAGGATTAATATTCAAATTGAAAAGCTGGAAAGTTTTTGGAAAATTATCTCTTGTAGCCGATTTATCGAGAGTAATTTTTGCCAAATTATTATTGTGTTTTGTCCAAAATTGAGTGTTTTGTGAATTTACATTAAAAAAAAACAATGTAAGTACCAGCGAAATAAGTAATTTTTTAGTCATTATTGTGAAGGTTTAAATTCTAAAAGTTTTCAAATATAATATTTATTTTAAATTTCTAATCTAAATTATTAAAAAATAAGCTGTGATATTCTCAATTTAAATTAATTATTCATAAGAATAATATAAAATTTGAAATTAATATTCTTGTTTAAATTAAATCTAGTTATTTTAGTTTTTATTGGACTTAAATTTATTTATATATCAACAGATTGAAATTTTAATAGTTTGAAATAGGATATAATCTTCTAAATTTGCACAAAAATAAAATCAGAATCTTGAAAGTATTTTCTTCAATTAGCGAATTCAATTATACCAAAAAAACTATTGTTACTATTGGAACTTTTGATGGGGTTCATATTGGTCATCAAAAAATAATTGAAAAACTAATTCAAGAAACAAAAAACTCTAATTGTGAGAGTTTAATTCTTACTTTTTTTCCTCATCCAAGGATGATATTACACAAAAAATCACCCATAAAACTTTTAAATACTATTTCTGAAAAAAGTTCTTTACTAGAAAAAATGGGATTAGAGAATCTAATC
The DNA here is from genome assembly GCA_009926065.1 of Flavobacteriaceae bacterium. GTDB lineage: Bacteria > Bacteroidota > Bacteroidia > Flavobacteriales > Flavobacteriaceae > Flavobacterium. The sequence continues at coordinate 6,998 of RFPP01000033.1, read as the reverse complement.
ATTCATCCATTTGACAAGGAATTCTCCAATTTATCAGCAGAAGATTTTGTGAAAACAATACTAGTTGATAGTTTGAATATCAAAAAAATTATAATTGGATACGATCATCGATTTGGTAAAAATAGAGATGCAAATATTGAAGATTTAATCGCTTTTGGAAGAAAATATAGCTTTGAAGTTGAACAAATTTCTGCACAAGAAATAGATTCTGTTTCTGTGAGTTCAACAAAAATTAGAGACGCTATTGCAAATGGAACTATGGCTGTTGCCAATGAATATTTGGGATACGATTATTTATTATCTGGAAAAATAATAAAAGGGAAACAGTTAGGAAGCACCATCGGATTTCCTACTGCCAATATTAAAATTGAAGAAAATTATAAGTTAATTCCTAAGAATGGCGTTTATGTTGTTAAAAGTCATTTGCAGGGAAAAACAGTTTTTGGAATAATGAATATTGGATTTAATCCAACAGTAAATGGTGAGTATTTATCTATTGAAGTGCATTTTCTAGACTTTAATGCCGATTTATACAACACTCAAATATCGGTTTCAGTAATTGCAAGAATTCGTGACGAAGAAAAATTTACTTCTTTAGATTTATTAAAAACTCAAATCCAAAAAGATAAAAATTACGCTATTTCAATTATTGAAAAAATGGGTTGATTACCATTTAATAATAGCACTCGCCCATGTAAATCCACTTCCAAAAGCAGCTAAAACAACCGTATCGCCTGATTTTATTTTTCCTTTTTCCCAAGCTTCTGTTAAAGCAATTGGAATTGAAGCCGCCGTTGTATTGCCATATTTTTGAATATTATTGAACACTTGGTCGTCGGTTAAACCGAATTTCTTTTGAATAAACTGAGAAATTCTCAAATTTGCTTGATGCGGAATCAACATATCAATATCGGAAACTTTCAAATTATTAGCTTCCAAGCCCTCATTAATTACTTCACTAAAGCGAACAACTGCGTTTTTAAACACAAATTGCCCATTCATGTAGGGAAAATAACTTTCGTCATCAGGATCGTTATCTGTGATAATATCGGTAACCCATCTTCCTCCCATTCCTGGGGCTTTGACTATTAATTCTTCGGCATGAACACCTTCTGAATGCAAGTGTGTGGATAAAATTCCTTTTGTTAAATCTTCTTCTCGACTAATAATTGCTGCCCCAGCGCCATCACCAAAAATTACAGAAACGCCACGACCTCTCGTGGTCATGTCTAAACCTGTTGATTGAACTTCGGAACCAATCACTAGAATATTTTTGTACATACCGGTTTTGATATATTGATCGGCAATCGATAGCGCATATACAAATCCGGAACATTGGTTTCTAACGTCTAATGCACCTACTGTTTTCAAACCCAAATCTCGTTGAACTAAAACTCCGGGTCCAGGAAAATAATAATCTGGACTTAATGTTGCAAAAATTATAAAGTCGATTTCCTCTTTTGAAATTCCAGCACGTTCAATAGCAATTTTAGCTGCTTTTACTCCCATTGAAGTGGTAGTATCTTCTCCATTTATAATGTGACGTCGCTCTTGAATTCCTGTTCTTTCTTGAATCCATTCATCGTTTGTATCAATGATTTTCGACAAATCATCATTAGTTACGGTATTTGAAGGGACATAAAAACCCAATCCTGAAATTTTAGAATGATACATAGTTGTATTTTTTAATAGATAACATTCAAAGTTAAGTTTATTTTATTTTACATAAGAAAACTTCTGAATTTATTTTTAATTCTGAATCATGTTCAAAGAAAATCGAATTTCCATTGGCTTCAGCCTCAATTAAAAAGTGACTTCCTTTGAAATAGGATTGCTTGATTTTTACTTTTAATTTACCCAATTCCACTATTTTTAATTGGTGCGGAAATAATAATATAGTTTCATCTGTATCTTCAATTTCAACTAATTCTGATAATTTAAGTTCGTTTACATCTCCAAAAAGTGCTGCTACATATTTATTTATGGGATGTTTAAACAAATATTCGGATTTTTCTTTAATTACAATTTCTCCCTCATTTAATACTATGGTTTCATCAGCAAATGAAAGAAAATCGGAACTATCATGTGTAGCAACCAAGCAAGTAATTTCTTTCGATTTTAAATAGGAAAATAGTTTTCTTCGAAGAGAATTTTTTCTAAAATTGTCAATATGACTAAATGGTTCATCCAATAATAAGACTTCTGGCTCAAGGGCCAATACTTTTGCTAACGCTACTCTTTGCTGCTGTCCCCCGCTCAGAAATTTAGCTTTCACATTAGTATATTCTGTCATTTCAACAATTTCTAATAATTCGTTTATGCGGCTTTGCTTTTTTTCAGGATAACTATTTGAAAGGTATTTACCAACATTTTCAGCAACTGAGATAAAGGGCATCAAATCAAAATCTTGGGCTAAATATTTCATGAAAGACATTCCAGGAACAAGGTGAAATTTTGGACCTAATACTTCATTGTCCTTCCAAAATATCTGTCCTTCGTCTAAATCATATAATCCGTAAATCAATTTTAAGAGCGTACTTTTTCCACATCCGCTTTCGCCAATAATTGCAATATTCTGACCTTTACTAACAGAAAAATTGATATTTTTTATGACTTTATTTTTGTCATAACTATAAGTAATATTCTCGACTTGAAGCATCTATTTAGAATAACATTAATTAATTACAATTTCATTTCAGGCGTCCAAAAATGTTTTTGAAAATCTACGATTTGATTTTCTTTCACTTCTATTCCTTCGCTTTCTAGAAGCTGCTGCATTAAATTCGTCCCATCAAAATGGTGTTTTCCGGTTAAAAGTCCTTTTTTATTTACCACTCGATGCGCTGGGACATCTTCTAAATTATGGGAAGCATTCATTGCCCAGCCAACCATACGTGCTGAACGGACTGTGCCCAAAACTTTGGCAATTGCTCCATAAGTGGTTACTTTTCCATAAGGAATTTGTCGAACTACTTCATAAACTTTTCCAAAAAAATTGTCGTTTAACTCAGGCATTTTAAATTCTAATTATCATTAATAAGTTTGAATAAAGTTACTAAAGAAATCAATCCTGTAATACATCCTATAATGTAATTTCCATTATTAATTAAATAATCACTTTTGTTTTGATGGTTTTTAAAATAAAGAATGTATAAATAAAAACCCGTGAAAGATCCAGTAACTACTCCGGCAACAAATGGATATATATAAAATGGATTAAAGTAAAATAGATTGTAAGTTGATAAAGTGATACTTACAAAAACATAAAATGGTATAGGAAATAAATTTAATGAAGAAAGTAACATCCCAAGAAAAAAACGATTGGATTTACTATGAAGTTTTATTTCATGCTTTGCTTTTTTTGGTTTTTTCGCGGTCCAAAAGAGGAATAAAGTTATTACCATAAATATAAATAACCCGATTTCTTGGAGTAATGCGATAATATCTTGACGGCTATTAATAAATTTGGCAAATTGAATTGCAACATAAGATTGAATAAAAACAATAACTGTTGCTCCAATAGCAAAAGAAATAGCTTCATTTTTTCCATCTTTAACGCTTACTCTAGCGGCGGTCATATTTATTAGGCCAGGAGGTAATATTCCAATTATTGCAATTGCAAATCCTAAAATTAGAGGTGGTAAAAAATCCAAAATTATTTAATTTTAAAACGAATAAATGTAATCGCTTTATTTATTTTTAAATACTGTTTTTCATAAAAAGTTTGTAAACTAGTTACCTCGTCAGGACTTCCCTCGTTTACATATACGTTATGATTAGAATAAATAACCTCATGACCTTCACCGTGGAGCAGCCCTAGAGTATATCCGTGCATAAATTCACTATCGGTTTTTAAATTAACAACTCCGTCCGGTTTCAATACTTTTTTGTATAGTTTCAAAAAATTAGAATTAGTCATTCGGTGTTTTGTACGCTTATATTTTATTTGTGGATCTGGAAAAGTAATCCAAATTTCATCAACTTCATTTTCATTAAAAATATAATTAATTAATTCTATTTGAGCGCGAATAAATGCCACATTTTTCAGACCAGTTTCTATTGCGGTTTTAGCACCACGCCAAAATCGAGCCCCTTTTAGATCTATTCCGATGAAGTTTTTTTCAGGATATTTTTCAGCTAAACCCACTGAATATTCTCCTTTACCACAACCTAATTCTAAAACAATAGGTTTATTGTTTTTAAAATAGTCCTGGTTCCATTTTCCTTTAAGTAAAAATTGATTGGTAATTAATTCCTCTCTTGTAGGTTGAAAAACATTACTAAATGTTTCGTTTTCTTTAAACCTTTTTAATTTATTTTTGCTTCCCACAGTTTGATCTGTTTTTTTTGCAAAAATAAGTAATAAAATAGGATAAAATTAGATTTTAATTATCTAATTCCTCGACCTTTTGTAGTGTAAACGAAAATTGAGAGCCTACACCGAGTTCGCTTTGAATAATAATTTTTTCGTTATGTGCTTCAATAATGTGTTTCACTATTGCTAAACCAAGTCCTGATCCTCCCTCTTTTCTTGAACCGCTTTTATCAACTCTGAAAAAACGTTCAAATAATCTAGGAATATATTTTGCTTCAATTCCTTCACCATTATCTCTAATATTAATTTGAATTCGATTATTTACTTCTTCAAAACCAATTTCTGTTGATCCTCCTTGTTTTCCATATTTAATTGAATTTTCAATTAAATTGATTACCACTTGTTGAATTTTCTCATAATTTCCATTTACAAAAATGGGTTTAGTATATTTATCGTCAAAAGTCATTAATATGTCCTTTTTATTGGCTTTCATTTCCAATAAATCCATAACATTTTGTATTAGTTCAACAATATCAAAATGAGATTTTGAAATTGGTTGATCGGCTATTTCAAGTTTTGAAATGGTGTCTAGATCTTCAACAATATAAATTAGTCTTTCCACTCCATTTAGAGCCCTAGCTAGGTATTTTTTTCTAATAGTTTTGTCTTTAAACCCACCATCAAGAAGGGTTGAAATGTAACCTTGAACAGTAAAAAGAGGGGTTTTTAATTCGTGTGATATATTCCCTAGGAATTCTCTGCGATATTCTTCACGAACTTTTAAAGCTTCAATTTCTAATTTTTTGTCAGAGGCAAATTTAGAAACCTCTCTAGAAATAATATTTAAATCGGTTGCCGAAGATTTATTAATAATAGTTGATGATTCTAAAAAAGAAAAATCATCGTATATCTTTTTCACCTTTCGGAAGATAAAAAGTTGAACTTTAATGGTTAGTAAAATAAAGGTGCTTAGTGCAACTAAAATTGCAAAAATTAAACAGAAAAAAAAGGAAAACCGATGGAAAAAAAAAGTTAAAATACCTACTAGCAATGTTGCAAAAAATGATATTTGCAATGCTGTAATAAAAGCAAATCTGAAAGTCTCTTTATTTTTTAAATTCATTTACTCCTCAAACTTATAGCCAACTCCTTTTATGGTTTTGAAAAAATCATCTCCTATTTTTTCTCTCAATTTTCTAATGTGAACATCTATTGTTCTGCCACCCACAATCACGTCATTTCCCCAAACTTTATCTAAAATTACTTCTCGTTTGAAGACTTTTCCTGGTTTTGAAGCTAAAAGGTAAAATAATTCAAACTCTTTTCGAGGTAAAACAATTTCAATATTGTTTTTAACTATTTTATATTCTTCCCTATTTATTTCGATACCGGCTACATTTAGTGTTTCAGAATCAATTTCTGTTTCTTTTAATCGCCTTAGTAGTGCTTTTACCTTACTAACTAATAATTTTTGTTTTATGGGTTTTGTAATGTAATCATCTGCTCCAGCATCAAATCCTGCAACATGAGAGTAATCCTCACTTCTGGCAGTTAGGAAAGTGATAATTACATTACTTAATTCTGGGATTTTACGAATGTTTTCGCATGCTTCCATTCCATCCATTTCGGGCATCATAACATCCATGATGATCAAATGAGGAAGTACTTTTTTTGCTTTTGCAATAGCTTCTCTACCATTTATTGCGGTAGAAATTTGGTAGCCTTCTTGAGATAAATTATACCCTACAATTTCTAGGATATCTGCATCATCGTCAACTAATAGAATTCGAATGTCTTTCTTCTTCATAATGCAAAATTAATTCAATTATTAATATAAATGTAAATATAAAACAATTCAAAAACACAATTAATACTATTTTATTTTAGTGATGATTTGATAACACTAAAAAAACAATTCATTAATATTAGAAAATTTAATTCGGCGAATAAAAAAAGCCCCGCTTAGCAGGGCTTTTATAATTTTAATTAAAAATTATCTTTTGATTACTCGGAAAGATTTAGAAATTTCTCCTTGTTTCAATACTATAATGTACATACCAGATTGGTAGTTAGAACCAAATTCTTGGTTGTTAACATCATTGTAATTCATTTTGTGAGATTCCATTAATCTTCCTGTTAAATCATAAGCATTCACACTTACCTCTTCAGTACTTGTAGATTCAAAACCTAATCTGAAGCTAGTATTGAATGGATTTGGATATGATTTCAAAGAAGCTGTATCTACTGTTGTAAATGTATCAGTATCTAAAAATGATAACCCACCACCAGTTACTGCAATTGAAGAACTTCCTGGTCTGTAATCCAATCCAGTATAAACACTTCCATCTGCATTATTATAAGGTAAAATTAATATCCCTGCATTTGTAATTGGAGTTGCTAAACCTGTATTGTTTGAAGCATTAAACCAGTTAGCAATATTGAAACTTGGGTTGTTATTACTTGTGCTCACTTGAACTATTCTAGCTGAATTTGTTATACCAGCTAAAATGTTGTTTCTGAATTGTAATTCATTGTTCAATGCATTTAACTCAGCTCCTCCATTCAAAGCACTTCCTGAACTATCAATGTGAAGACCTTCTGGATAATCCATGAAAATAGAGTTATAAATACTCATTTTTGTATTTTTTCTCAAACGAGCTGCTCTTTTGTAAGCACCTGTTGG
>RFPP01000032.1 GCA_009926065.1 Flavobacteriaceae bacterium | reverse complement strand
TACTATCTTGAAGAATAATTTCTCGCCACAAGGCAAAATAAAATCTTCTTTTCGTCTTAATCTCAATACGCCCGATTTTACTTTTGGTGGTGGATTAAAAACATGTTCGTCTACTGTAAATAGATATTCTGCATTATAAAATGCTTGTACCAAAACAGATAAAATACCGTATGCTTTAGTTCCTTTTTTTTCACAAATTCTTTCAGCTACTTCCTTCTGAAACATCCCAGAAAACTCTGGAATTTGGTTTCTATATTCCAACATTCTAAATATAATTTGTGTAGAAATATTATAGGGAAAATTCCCAATAATGGCAAATTGTTTGCCTCCAAAAGTTTCGTTAATATCGTACTTTAAAAAATCTTTAGAAATTATTTTTCCAATCAATTTAGGAAAATTATTTTCTAAATATGTTACTGATTCATTATCAATTTCAATCACGTAGGTTGTAATTGGTTTTTTCAATAAATATTTGGTCAAAACTCCCATTCCAGGTCCTATTTCTAAAACTTCCTCGTAACCTTCAAAATTCAAAGTAGCAGCAATTGCAGCAGCAATACTCTCATCATTTAAAAAATGCTGTCCAAGGTGTTTTTTTGCTTTTACTTTTTCCATTATGAAGTTTATTAATGGTTAAAATTCAAATACTAATGTTCAGAAATTATTTCTAATTCAGTTCTAAATACTAACATTTTATCACCAAACAATGCTATTCCTTCTTCTCTTAATCTAGGTGCATCTTCGATGTAATATCTTTGAAGTAGTTCTTTATTTTCGGTTGTATATTGAATAGAATAGGTTGTTCCTCCCATTTCTTCCTCGACGAGAACTTTTACCATTCTTGCAGAAGTGAATTTTCCAGTTGCCAAAACATCATTAATATGTTTTTGTTGCATCCAATTCATCCATTGGTCATGAACGCTTTCGTGAATATTAATTGTTACGTTATAAATTATCATTTCTTACTATTTAATCGTTATTCTGTTTAACTGTTTAACCGATTCAACGATTTAACAATTAACCAAATAATTAAAGTTCCTTATTATCTCCTCGAAGTTCCCTGTATTTTTTCCTAGCATCTACAAAATAAATACTGTCTTGATGATGAAATACCAATTTTTCATAAAACAACTTCGCCTTTTCTAAATCAATTATTTTTTTGCAATAAATCTCGGCAGTAAAAAACAAAGCCTCATCAATATAAATTTCTTCTGAATGTTGGTCAATAATTTTTTGATATTGGATCAATGCCGATTGATAATCGCCTAATTTTTCATAAATTTTACCTAATCGATATAAAGTAACACTTTCAATTTCCTTTCCATTAAAATTTTTTATAATATCTTGAAATTGCGATAACGCTTCTTGAGGTTTATTTTGATATATCAAATAATCGCCTCTAGCAAATTGTTTTAAAGCCGTTTGTGTAGAATCTGCTACGGTATTGTCATTTATTAAAAGAAAATAATCTAAAGCATCATTGGCAATTAATTGTGAAGAAACCGTTTTTAATTCTCTAAATTGTTTCAAAGCCCATACAAAATCTCCTTTGAAATAACTTGTTTTTGCCGATTTTAAAGTAGCTTCATGGCCAATAACATCGTTTTTCATGTCTTCTTCAATTTGAGAATAATACAACGAGGCTTGATTGAATTTTTCTTCAAATAAAAAAATATCTGCTAATTCCATTTTTACATCAGCTTTTTGATATTCATTCAATGGAAGGTCTAACGCGGTTTTCAAAATCGCTTTTCCCTGTGTGGGATTTTTCATTTGAAAAGTATTAAAGTGCGCTTTCAATATTTGTAATTTTATTGAATACGGTGTAATACCATATTGATTTAGCAAAGAAACCAGGTCCTTTTCAATTATAGAATAATCTTTATTTGCGGGATCATTAATTTTCATTTCAGTAAGAAAATAATGTGCTTGCATTTGAAGTTCAGTGTCTTTTGTATTTTCTAAAATGAAGGCTAAAATTTCTTTAGCAGTTTCATTTTCTCCTTCTTCAATAGAAATTTGCGCTAAATTAACAATATTAAAAAGTGATTCTGGATTTCTTTTATAAATGGCTTTTTCTTGAATAAATGCTTTGCTTATTTCTTTTTGTTGAACATAAAACCAACTCAAATATTGATTCCAAAAGACATCTTGATTTTTTTGAATTCTGATTAATAGAGCTTTACGAAGTGCCTCGTTAAACGTAACATCCGCATTTTCAGTCATAAATCGGGTAAATTGATTCTGAATTAAAATTAGATTTTGAGGATTTTTGTAGGATTCCTCTAAGAACTTTTCGATCATTTTATCAGTTTCCCCTTTTTGCCCGAACAAAACCGCCATTTGAAAATTAAAATTCATATTCGGATCAATTTCTAATGCAATTTCATAGGATTGTAAAGCATAATCAATCAATACTTTTCTTTCAAAAACAGCAGCAATTCCATATACTTCTGAAGGATTTTTTTTGATTTTATCAAGCGCTTGTTCAAAATACTTTTTGGCTTTACTTTCGTCTTTTTGTAATTGGTAATTGGCGCCTAATTCAATCAAAAGTGAACTAAGTTTATATTTATCATAACGATCTAAAATTGCTTTTTCAGCAACGTCATATTGTTTTAATTGTTGGTAGCATTCTATCGCTTTTTGGAAATAAAATCCATTTGCTGGTTGAGAAGTTAATAAATCTTGGAATGAAATAAGCGCTTTTTCAAATTCTCCTTTATCAAAATAATTCATCGCTAATTGGTCGTTTTGGGAGAAACCAATTAGGGAATAGAACAGAGAATAAAGAATAATAATTTTTTTCATTTCATAATGTGATAAAAAAACAATGTACTAAAACAACCTTTTTGTGTCATATTAGTACATTATTTTCAGTGACAAACCAAATTTTAGTCAATCAAATCAAAACCTGTATATTTTTTCAAAACTTCAGGAATAACAATTCCTTCAGGTGTTTGATAGTTTTCTAATATTCCAGCTAAAACTCTTGGCAATGCCAATGAACTTCCATTTAAAGTGTGCGCCAATTGGTTTTTACCGTCTTTATCTTTGAAACGCAATTTCAAACGATTGGCTTGAAAAGTTTCAAAGTTCGATACCGATGAAATTTCCAACCAACGATCTTGAGCGGTTGAAAACACTTCAAAATCATAGGTTAATGCTGAAGTGAATCCCATATCTCCTCCGCAAAGACGAAGAATTCTATAGGGTAATTTTAATTCATGAAGAATCGTTTTCACGTGTTCTACCATTCCTTCTAATGCTTCATATGATTTATCAGGGTGCTCAATTCGAACGATTTCTACTTTGTCAAATTGGTGCAAACGGTTCAATCCACGAACGTGAGCTCCATAGGAACCTGCCTCTCTTCGGAAACATGGGGTGTAACCGGTTGCTAAAACTGGTAATTCATTTTCGCTCAAAATCACATCGCGAAACAAGTTAGTTATAGGAACTTCAGCAGTAGGAATTAAATATAAATTATCAGTAGCATCGTGATACATTTGACCGTCTTTATCAGGTAATTGCCCTGTTCCATAGGCTGAAGCTTCATTTACTAAATGAGGGACTTGATATTCTTTATAACCTGCATCGATATTTTTATCTAAGAAATAAGAGATTAAAGCGCGTTGAAGTTTAGCTCCTTTTCCTTTATATACTGGGAAACCAGCACCTGTGATTTTATTTCCTAATTCAAAATCTATAATATCATATTTTTTTACCAATTCCCAATGAGGTAGTGCTCCTTCAAATAAAACGGGAATTTTACCTTCTTGAAAAACGGTTAAATTATCTTCTGGGGTTTTTCCTTCAGGTACTATATCTGCAGGAAGATTAGGTAGTGTATATAATTTTTCGAGTAATTCATTTGCCAAAGCATCTGCTTTTTCAGCTAAATCTTTACTTTTTTCTTTTAGAATTACTGTTTTTTCTTTTAAAATTGCCGCTTTAGATTTTTCTCCAGTTTTCATTAAATCACCAATGTCTTTGGACAATTTATTAGATTCAGATAGAATGTTATCCAATTCTACTTGCGTAGCACGACGTTTTTCATCCAATTGAACTACTTCAGTAATGGTTGTTTTGGCATCGATATTTCTCTTAGCCAATGCTTTGATTACTTTCTCTTGATTTTCTCTAATAAATGCTATTTGTAACATAATGTAACTTTTATAAATCTAAAATTTATTTTAAGATTAAGTGGCAAATTTAATCATTTGTTTCTAATGTTGCTATTTTAAAATAAGGGTAATTATTAAATATTTAAAACAAAAAAGACTGCTCATTTGAACAGTCTTTTTTTTTAATATTTGAAAAATTACTATCCTTTTAAGCTAGCTGCTAAATATTCTCTATTCATTTGAGCGATATAATCAAGGGAAATACCTTTTGGACACTCTACTTCACAAGCTCCCGTATTGGTACAATTACCAAAACCTTCAGCATCCATTTGGGCAACCATATTCAATACTCTATCGGTAGCTTCCACTTTTCCTTGAGGTAATAATGCAAACTGAGAAACTTTGGCTGATACAAATAACATAGCTGATGAGTTTTTACAAGTTGCAACACAAGCGCCACATCCAATGCATGTTGCTGCATCAAATGCTCTGTCTGCATCGGCTTTAGGAATTGGAATTGCGTTAGCATCTATTGTATTTCCTGAGGTGTTTACGGAAACAAAACCCCCTGATTGTTGGATTCTATCAAATGCACTTCTATCAACAACTAAATCTTTAATTATTGGGAATGCTTTTGCTCTAAAAGGTTCGATATAAATAGTATCCCCATCTTTAAATTTTCGCATGTGTAATTGGCAAGTTGTCACCAATCTATCTGGTCCGTGTGCTTCTCCGTTGATATATAGAGAACACATTCCGCAAATTCCTTCCCTACAATCGTGGTCAAATGCTATGGTATCCTCTCCTTTAACAATTAATTGATCATTTAAAATGTCTAGCATTTCAAGAAATGACATGTCTGGTTCAATGTGATCAACTGTATAATCTACCATTTTACCGGCAGCTTTAGCGTTTTCTTGACGCCATATTTTCAAATTTAATTTCATATTATTTCGATTGAAGGTCTTGTAGTCAAAAGTCGTTGGACAATTAGACGTTAGACATTTGACAAATTATTATTTATAACTTCTTTGAACTAATTTAACGTTTTCAAATTTCAAATCTTCTTTATGAAGCACTGCATCACTTGGATTTCCTTTGTATTCCCAGGCAGCGACGTAGGCAAAGTTTTCATCGTCACGTTGTGCTTCTCCTTCAGGAGTTTGGTACTCTTCACGGAAGTGACCTCCACAAGATTCGTTTCTGTGTAAAGCATCTTTAGCGAATAATTCCCCTAATTCTAGGAAGTCGGCAACACGAAGTGCTTTTGCTAATTCAGGGTTGAAACTATCAGCAGTACCCGGAATTTTTACTTCTTTATAGAATTCTTCTCTAATTTGAGCAATTTCGGCTTGAGCTTCAATTAATCCTTTTTCATTACGGGCCATTCCAACTTTGTCCCACATGATTTTTCCTAATTTTTTATGAAAATAATCTGCTGGTTTAGAACCGCCATTATTCATTAATCGATCGATTTGGGCAACAACATTTTTCTCTGCTTCTTCAAATTCCGGTAAATCTGTAGAAATAGTTCCCATTTTGATATCAGGTGCTAAATAATCACCAATGGTATATGGTAAAACAAAATATCCGTCAGCTAAACCTTGCATCAATGCGGATGCACCTAATCTATTTGCTCCGTGGTCTGAAAAGTTAGCTTCTCCAATTGCAAAACATCCAGGAATAGTTGTTTGTAAATTATAATCAACCCATACTCCTCCCATTGTATAGTGAACAGCTGGGTAAATTTTCATAGGTGTTATATATGGATCTTCGTCAACTATTTTCTCATACATTTGAAATAAGTTACCGTATTTATTAGCTACCACTTCAGTTCCTAATTTAGTAACTATAGCACTATCATTTTCATCTAAATGTTTTAATCTCGCTTGATCGACTCCATACCTTTGAATTGCAGAAGCAAAATCTAAATATACTGCTTCACCTGTTTTATTAACTCCAAAACCTGCATCACATCTTTCTTTTGCGGCACGAGATGCAATATCTCGAGGAACTAAATTTCCAAAAGCTGGGTAGCGTCTTTCTAAAAAATAATCTCTATCAGCTTCTGCAATTTGTGTTGGTTTTAGTTTTCCTTCACGTATGGCTATTGCGTCTTCCAATTTTGCAGGAACCCAAATTCGTCCATCATTACGCAAAGATTCCGACATTAATGTCAATTTAGCTTGGTGGTCTCCAGAAACTGGAATACATGTTGGGTGAATTTGAGTAAAACATGGATTTGCAAAATAAGCCCCTCGTTTGTGAATTTTCCATGCTGCGGTTACATTGCTACCCATTGCATTGGTAGATAAGAAAAATACGTTTCCATATCCTCCAGAAGCAATAACAACTGCATGTGCAGAATGTCTTTCAATTTTTCCTGAAACCAAATCACGTGCTATAATTCCTCTTGCTTTTCCATCAACGATAACTAAATCTAGCATTTCGTGACGGTTGAACATTTTAATTTTTCCACGACCTATTTGGCGGTTCATCGCTGAATAAGCTCCTAGTAATAATTGTTGACCTGTTTGTCCTTTTGCATAAAATGTTCTAGAAACTAATGTTCCTCCAAATGAACGATTATCTAATAAACCGCCATATTCACGTGCAAAAGGAACCCCTTGAGCTACACATTGATCGATAATATTAGTTGAAACTTCTGCCAAACGATAAACATTTGCTTCGCGAGCTCGATAATCTCCTCCTTTTACTGTATCATAAAATAATCGAAAAATTGAATCCCCGTCTCCTTGATAGTTCTTTGCAGCATTAATACCACCTTGAGCGGCAATTGAGTGTGCACGACGAGGTGAATCTTGAAAACAAAACGCTTTAACATTATAGCCTAACTCTGCTAAAGTTGCAGCAGCAGAGCCACCAGCTAATCCAGTTCCCACTATAATAACATCAAGATTACGCTTGTTTGCAGGGTTTACTAAATTAATATGATCTTTATAATTTGTCCATTTATCCGAAATTGAACCTTCTGGTATTTTTGAATCTAATGCCATTATAAATTGAATTAAATTTGATTAAAATGATGGAATAAAGCTATTACTATAAATCCTAAAGGGACAATAATTGCAAATGAAAATCCTAATTTGTGAAGAGCTTTTGAATATTTGTTATTAAATCCTATCGATTGGAAAGACGAATTAAAACCATGCCATAAATGCATAGATAACAAAATAAATGCTAAAGAATATAATCCTGTGCGGACTGGGCTCTCAAATTTATGATTTAATTCTTCATAGTATCTTGTTGGATTTATTTCGCTTAAGTTGATATATTTATAAGTAATTTCATGTACCCAAAAATCATAAAAGTGCAATCCTAAAAACGCAAGTACCACTAATCCAGATACAATCATATTTCTGGAAACCCATGTTGAATTAGCAGCTCCATTATAATTAGCATAGGAAACTGGTCTTGAACTTCTGTTTTTTAGTTCTAAAATCATTCCCATAACAAAATGAAAAATAACTCCTGCAACCAAAATAGGCTGCATTACAAATTGGATTATAGGGTTGTAACCCATAAAATGAGACATTGTATTAAATACATCCTCACTAAATACAGAAGTAAAATTGATAAAAAAATGAAGTGATAAAAAGGAAATTAAAAAAAGTCCCGAAAGCGCCATTGCAACTTTCTTTGCTATTGAAGATTTTAGAAATGAAGGGTTGGCCATGATAAAATCGAATTATTTATTTTTAATAATGCGCAAAAATAATCATTAATAAAACATACTACAACCTTTTCATGGTAATTTATAACGAATTTAAGGTGATTTTTACAATTGTTTAATTATGGTTGAATTTTATAAATTTAAATCGATTAAATTGTAAAAAATACTAAGGATTATAATTTAATTATGAATCAATTAATACGTTTTAGTTACGTCTTCGTCAATTACGATAATAAAATTAGCTTTGCCATAATTTTGTGGTTCTAATTTGGAAATATCCATTTGAGAAACGGTAGCAATAGTTACAATTTTAATTTCTGGATTTTGCTTTTTTAAATACCAGTTAATACCCTCAAAATTATCGCTGTGGTAGGTACCATTATAATGTATAAATAAGCTATTTTCTTTTCTGTTTTTAGAAATAAAATGAGCCATTGTGGCATCTTTTGATGCTTGAGCTTTAGGTAAATTCTCCCCTCCATGACCTCCCATTTCTTGAATCATTTTACTATATCCTGGCAAGGCTCCATCGAATTGAATTGGCAAGGGTGCAATCCAAGCTTTCTCAACTGTGGACAATTTATCTAGTGCATCAAAACCATTTTTATAAACTATACTTGCAAATCTTCGGGGTATATTTGTAGCTATAAAATCAATTTTATTCTCTTTGGCAAAATCTACTAGTGGCTTGTAATCTGTTTTATAATTAGGCCATAATCTGGCTAAACTATCTAATTTTTTTTGATTGATTTCGCCTTTTAAATATTGATTCACAAAATTTTGATTGTCAGCTTCCAACATTTCAGCTCCTAAAACCAATAATTTTTTTTTAAATAAGTCTTTAGTAATTTCTAATTCTAACCAATGTATTATAGAATTATCGTGGTATTCACCAAATAATAAGACATCCACTTTTTGTGAACTGTTTATGATATGATTATAGTTTGCTTTTTTTCCGTTTTGATCAAAAATCAAATATGGAGCCTTATTTTGAGCATTTGAAAATAGAAAAAAACTAGAAATAAAAAAAAATAAGATTGGTTTCATTAAAAACAATTGTTAAAATAATATTTTCACAAAATTAAATAAAATTGTGCAGTAAAGATTATAAATTTATTAATTCCTCATTAGAAGTTATCGTTTATTTTAAATATCGTAAAAATTAATTTAGAACACTAATTTAAAAGTTAAATTATACAAAACTTCACGGCCACTTTGTATTTTTACAAAAAAAATCACTAATGAATTTCGGAATTGACGCTATCGCATTTGATGTTGCAAAAATACATTTACCAATTAAAACTTTGGCCAATAACAGAAATATTGATCCAGAAAAATTGGAAAAAGGATTAGGATTAATGAAAATGACTTTGCCTGATTATCATCAGGATACCGTAGTTTTTGGTGCTAATGCTCTGACTAAATTAATTATAGAAAATGCAATTAATTTAGAGGACATTTCTCGAATTTATGTTGGTACCGAAAGTTCAATTGATAGTTCAAAACCTATTGCTTCCTTTTTGGTTTCGATGATGGAACAAAAATTTGGTGAAAACCGATTGGCAGAATGTGACGTTGTCGATTTTACTTTTGCTTGTATTGGGGGTGTTGATGCTATGCAAAACTGCATTGATTTTGTACGATTGAATCCAACAAAAAAAGCAATTGTTGTAACCACCGATATTGCAAAATACGACCTAAATTCTACTGGCGAATATACGCAAGGCGCTGGTGCAGTAGCTTTATTGATTTCATCAAATCCACGAATTATAGCTTTTGATAGCAATTGGGCAACGAGTACTAAAGGCGTTTTCGATTTTTTCAAACCGTACCGAACCGTTTCAAAAGAAGCTATAACTGGGAATTCAAATAATGAAAATTGGTTTGATAATTTAGAAGCAGAAATTGAAATTCACAAAGACCAACCGGTTTTTGAAGGGCAATATTCCAATCAATGTTATATGGACAGAACGAGAAATGCCTATTTTTCATTTAAGAAAATAGCCAATGCTTCGACTTCAGTTTATGATTCTTGGAAAAGCATAATTATGCACTTGCCGTATTCCTTCCAGGGGCGCAGAATGTTATCTGAAATCTATTCTTTGGATCATAAAAATCATATTATTTCTGGAAATGAAGACGCATTAGAATATCAAAATAAACTTAAAGAAATCAGTAAATCTGAAGAATACCGCAACTTTGTAAACGAAAAATTACAACCTGCGGAAATTGCGTCCTCTCAAATTGGAAATTTATATACCGGTTCTATATTTATGGGTTTTCTATCCACATTAGCTCATTGTTATGAATCAAAAAAAGATATTACAAATCAAAAATTTGGATTTCTTGCATATGGAAGTGGTTCTAAATCTAAAGTATTTGAAGGTACTATACAATTTAATTGGGCAACAGCAGTTTCAAAAGTAAATTTGTTTCAAACATTAGAAAAAAGTTACGAAATTGGATTTGAAACCTATGAAAAACTGCATAAAAAAGAGCTAAAAACAAGTGTTCAAGTACCTAAAGGTGAGTGGATATTGGATAAAATAGAAAATGAAAATCCTAACCTAATAGGTGCTAGATATTACAAATGGATTGATTAGATTTGTAATCTAATTTATTACAACATGAAATACCATCAAATTAACAGTAATTTATTTGTAAAAAATCGTTCGAAATTTACGGCTCAGATGAAGCCAAAAAGTGTAGCGGTTTTTAATTCTAATGATATCTACCCGGTTTCTGCCGATAGCACCTTGCCATTTGCACAACACCGCGACATCTTTTATTTGTCGGGAGTAGATCAAGAAGAGAGTATTTTGTTACTATTTCCAGATGCACCATACGAGCACCAAAGAGAAATATTATTCCTTAAAGAAACTAACGATCATATAGCTATTTGGGAAGGCGAAAAACTTTCGAAAGATCGTGCTTTTGAAGTTTCTGGGATTAAAACGGTTTATTGGCTTCAAGATTTCGAGAAAATTTTATTCGAATTAATGACTCATGCTGATACAATTTATATAAATACCAACGAGCATTACCGCGCAACTGTAGTAACAGAAACTCGTGAGGCAAGATTTGTAAAATGGTGGAAAGAAAAATATCCAGCTCATTCTGTTGCAAAGAGTAATCCGATTTTACAACGCATTCGATCTGTAAAAGAAAAAGAGGAAATTGAATTAATTCAGAATGCTTGTAATATTACCGAAAAAGGTTTTCGTAGAGTTTTGTCATTTGTAAAGCCAAATGTTACAGAATATGAAATTGAAGCCGAATTTATTCACGAATTTATTCGAAATAGATCAAAAGGATTTGCTTATACACCTATAATTGCGTCAGGGAATAATGCCAATGTTTTACATTATATAGAGAATAACCAGGTTTGCAAAGCTGGTGATTTAATATTATTGGATGTCGCTGCAGAATATGCTAATTATTCTAGTGATATGACGCGAATGATTCCGGTATCTGGTCGTTTTTCTGAAAGACAGAAAGCAGTTTACAACGCTGTTTTAAATGTGAAAACTGAAGCTACAAAAATGCTAACTCCAGGGACGCTTTGGAAAAATTATCATGTTGAAGTGGGTAAAATAATGACTTCCGAATTGTTAAGCTTAGGATTAATTGACAAAGCCGATGTTCAAAATGAAAACCCTGAATGGCCTGCTTATAAAAAATATTTCATGCATGGTACTTCGCATCACTTGGGCCTAGATACTCACGATTATGGTATTTTGACTGAGCCAATGCAAGCAAATATGGTGTTTACTGTAGAGCCAGGAATTTATATTCCAGAAGAAGGTTTTGGAATTCGATTAGAAGATAATGTTGTTATTCAAGAAAAAGGAAATCCTTTTAATTTGATGCAGAATATTCCAATTGAAATTGAAGAAATTGAAACGATTATGAATGCATAATTTAGATAAAAAGAATATAGACAAATAGATAATAGACGGTTTGCAGAAATGTAAACCGTTTTTTATTTTGTAGAAATTTTAGCCTTATTTTTGCACGAAATATATAAATGAAACAAATTATCTATAAAAACACTGCAATTTCTTTTTCCGATATTGGAACAGGAACTGCTGTGGTTTTACTTCACGGATTTTTGGAAAACAAAACCATGTGGAAGGATTTGACTCCAATTTTATCTAAAAAAAACCGAGTAATTACAATTGATTTATTGGGTCATGGGCAATCCGATTGTCTTGGTTATGTTCATTCTATGGAAGATAATGCGGAAATTGTAAAAGCGGTTTTATCTCATTTACGAATTCGTAAAGCTGCTTTTGTTGGGCATTCTATGGGAGGTTATGTGGCTTTGGCTTTTGCTGAATTATTTCCTCATTTTTTAAAAGGGGTTGTTTTAATTAATTCCACTGCTAAGGAAGATAGCAATGAACGAAAAATAAATCGGGAACGAGCTGTAAAAGTTGTAAAACAGAATTATATCAATTTTATAAGAATGTCAATTTCTAATTTATTTAGTGCAAACAATCGTGAACGACTAGATAAAGAGATTGAAAACGTAAAATTAGAGGCATTAAAAACCCCTTTACAGGGAATAGTTGCCTCTTTGGAAGGAATGAAAATCAGAAAGGACAGGCAATTTATTTTGAAAGAAGCTTTATTCCCAATTATTTTAATTTTAGGAAAAAAAGACGAAGTATTATTATACAATGATAATAAATCCCAAATCGAAAACACCAATACCGAATTGATCACTTTCCCTGATGGCCACATGAGTCACATTGAAAATAAGGAAGATTTGGAAAAAGTTATAATTAGTTTTCTAAAAAAAATTAAATAATCTTTTGATTTTTTTATGATAAAAACCTAAACTTTCTCCTGAAAAGGAATATTTTCATCTAAAATCTCAACTAATAAAATCACGATTTGTTCTAAATATTGTTCGATTGTTTCTTTGGTAATTATTGTATTCAATTCTTTTCCAACTTTAAATGTAAAAGGTAAAAAACCAGATTTCAAGTTCTTGAAAGAAATAATTCCAGCTTCCAGAGGGTGTTCAAATGCTAAATCTTCATAGGTAAATGCATAGGCTAATATTTGAATTATTTTCTCGTTGACAACATCTTTAGTTAAATCTGTCCAGGTAGATAATGTCACCGTTCCTTTATCTACCTTTCCAGTTTTATAATCAATAATCCGAATTACCCCGTTTCGCAATTCAATTCTATCAACTGAACCTCCAATTTTGACAGGATAAGGCAGACTTGGATGCTCAAAAGTTCTCTCAAATCTTTCTTCAAGAGTAATAATTTTTACAGTATCCCCTGAAATAATACTATCCAATTCCAATTTAAGGAAATTATAAACATTACGTTTTGCGACTTCAAATGAAAGTAAATTTTTACCTTTTTTTATAACGCCTTCTTTGTAAACCTTTTTAAATTGGTTCATTACTTCTGAATCAATTTGTTTAATACAATTAAGAATATCACTTTCTGAAATAAATTTTCCTTTAAATGGAAAATAAAGTGTTTTTAGTGTTTCGTGAATAATAATTCCTAATGTATTTACAGCGATATTTTCTTCTACTTCATCAACTTCATTAATTTGTAATATCTTTTTAAAATAAAATTGAATCGGATTTCTAATATAGCTTGTTAAAGCGGTAGGTGAAAAACCCGATACTGAAATTTCTTTTAATCGTTCCATCACCGATTGGGATTTTGGAATAACCAATGGATTATTTGCTTTTTCTGGAATAATCGCATTATAAAATTTGGAAGTTATATTATGAGTGTTATTGTCTTTATATTCTACTTGTAATTGAGTAATAAATCGGCTTTTTTCACCTGCATCTATTCCATCACTTTCTGAATTATATAAAAGATAAATGTTATTTGCTCGTTGCAACAAATGATAAAAGTGATAGGTATAAATAGCGTCTTTTTCTTTAAAAGTTGGTAGTTCAAATTCTCTTTTAACATCGTAAGGAATATAAGAATTTTGTGACTTTCCTGCTGGCAATTTACCTTCGTTTAAAGAGGTAATAATAACTGTTTCAAAGTCTAATACTCTACTTTCTAAAACACCCATTATTTGTAATCCTTTTAATGGTTCTCCTTCAAAAGAAACCTCAGCAAGATCAATTACTTGTTTATAAATAGCATACAGAATATCGACATTGTTTATATTTTCGTATTTGGAATAATAATTTATTAGTTTATTAATGACTTTATAGATCGAAAAAACAAACGCTTTTGTTATTTTTTCTTCTTCATTGTCATTACTTAAATTATCTTTTAATATTTGCAATAATTGTGAAATAACTTGTAGTGCATTTTTACTACCTTCCTCCCATTTTCCAAACAACAAAAGAAATAAATCACTAGGATTAGGGTTTAATTCCATTATTCTTTTATGAGGTATGAAAGTATAATTAAAATCAATTATTGTTTTAACTAATGCATTTGTTTTTGAATAAGGTTCAATTAATGGATGATTCAAAATTCCTAAAACGTCTTTATAATAAAACACGTAATTATTATTATTTCTAGTTAAAGCCGACGTATGCATTTTAAATAACTTGGAAATTAATATTTGGGCTGGATTGTTTTTACTTGAAAAGCCCATAGTTATATTTAGTGAATCTACACTTGATGGAAGAGAATAAAGTAATGGAATTAACATGTTTTCATCACCTAAAACTATGGCAACTTTTTCCAATGAAATGGTTGGATCTTTAGCAATTAATTGGTCTATAATACCTCCAACAATTTTTGCTTGACCTATCGATTTCGGTGTTCCAATAATATTGATATTCTTTTTACTTTTCAAAAAATCCTCGGCGATCCATTCGAAAGGATTCGACTTATAGTGTGACCATTTTTCTTTAAATCTTCTAATAAATAATCCGGCATCATGATATGGATCGTTTAAAAAAGTTTGATCAATATCCCAATAAATTTTTGCTTGTTTGGACTCTAACAAATGTTGAATTATTTTCTCTTCTGCTGTATTTAGGGCATTAAAGCCGGCAAAAATATAGTTTGTATCAGAATTTGATTTTGAGTATATAATTAATTTATTTACCGCTTCTCTATAAATTAACCCTTGATATCCTATTCCTTTTTTTAATAAATGATTATAAAGAGTATGGTAATAATTTGGTAATAACTTCCAAAAATCGATATAATTTTCTAGTAATTTAGTTTTATTTTCAACCTCAACTCCCCATTTTTTGATATCTTCAATATCTTTTAAGTAAGTAAGTACATGATTTGAATCTAATAAATATCGGTCAATTTCATTAAAATCTTGTAAAAGCATTTTTGCCCAATTAGCAAATAAATCAAATGTTTGTTGGCTTTTTACATCAGTTAATTTCAAATATACCTCATAAAATTCAAACACCAATTCTATTGAGTCGATAGATCTGATTGCTGAAATTTCCTGAATAAAATCCTCAATACTTATAATTTTAGGGCAAATAATATTATTCTCGATTTGTTTTTTTAATGCTTCAATCAAAAATATTTTTGCTCTTTTATTTGGTAATATTACAACAGTATTTGAAAGATTATTTGAATAATCTTTAATTATTACTTGAGCTATTTTATCTAAAAAAGTTTCTTTTATCATTTTATAAATATAAAAAAAACGCCTCGAATTATCGAGGCGTTTTAAAAAATATTTTATGTGAATTATTTAACGTATTTCACATCTACTCTTCTGTTATTGGTTCTTCCTTCTTCAGTATTGTTATCTCCAATTGGTTGAGTATCACCAAAACCTTTAGAAGTCAATCTATCTGCAGCAACACCATTTGTGATTAAATAATTTTTAACCGCGTTAGCTCTTTCATTCGAAAGCACCATGTTTGATGCAGCATTACCAGTTGAATCTGTATGACCTTCTATACTAAATTTAGCTGTAGGATTTTCTTTCAATATTGAAATAATAGATTTTAATACTGGTAAAGTTTGTTTTTGGAATGATGATTTTCCAATGTTAAACAATATAGTTTTAGCATATCCATCTAAAGTGTTAATAGCCGCTTGAGAAATTTCTGGACAACCATTATTTGCAACAGTTCCTTTCTCTGTTGGACACTTATCATCTTTATCTAAAACTGAATCACCATCAGTATCAGGCCAAGGGCAACCAGCATTTTCTTTTGGTCCTTTAATATTTGGACATTTATCAGCTTTATCTGTAGTTCCGTCACCATCAGTATCAGGGCATCCTTTTAAAGCTTTTAATCCAGCAACTTCTGGGCAAGAATCCTCTTTATCAGCTACTCCATCTCCGTCAGTATCTGGACAACCATTCATAGCTACAGATCCTGCAGCATCAGGACAAGCATCGCTGGCATCTACAATTCCATCTCCATCTGTATCTGGACATCCTTTAAATTCTTTTGTACCAGCAACTTCAGGACAAGCATCGTCTCTATCATAAATTCCGTCACCATCAGTATCTTTTCCACCAAATTTAAAAATTAAACCTGCAAAATGTTGCATGTGAGATGGAATATCAACTCCAGGTATTCTTTCATCATCAAATGAATGCTTGTAAGTAGACTGAACTGAAAGTCCAACTAATTCAGACACCCAGTAAGTTAATCCTAATCCTGCATTCATAGTGCCAGACCTAACTTCTCCTAAGAATGTATAACCTCCACCAATATGAGCTGATGGTTCAATTGATTTTGAACCGATCATATTCATAAAGCTATATTTGATATCTAAATCAAATGCATAATAATTTAAATCTCCTGGATTTGTAACAAAATAATCTCCAGTTGGAGTTTTAGTATTTACAAATTTGGATATTTTATTTATGGAACCTGTAAGACCATATGAAAAATTATCTCCAGCATATTTTGTTATGTTTAAATACGATAATGAAGGTAATACATTCCAATTATCTGATTTATTGAAATAATTTGAAAATTGGTCTTTGATACTAGATGCTGCGCTAACTCTTGTGTCTACAGCATTTGTTCCAAAAGATATAGCCCATGTATTGTTGCTGTCTTGTGCTTGGGATAATAAACCAGCCAAAAATACAACAACAATAATTAATTTGTTTAGATGTTTCATACTTATTTTTTTTAAAAATTTAATTTAATCTTACGCAAAAGTAATATGTTATAATTAAACTACAAAGGTTTTTTGTAAAAATCTGATTAAAAGGCTATTATTTGCACAATTTAAATCACATTTAACTGTTTTCCAACTTCAATAAATGCATCTATTGCCTTGTCTAAATGAGCTTTAGTATGGGCTGCCGATAATTGCACTCTTATTCTTGCCTTTTCCTTTGGTACCACTGGAAAAAAGAAACCTATTACGTAAATTCCTTTCTTCAATAATTCATCTGCCATCACTTGGGCTAACTTTGCATCATATAACATTACAGGTACAATTGCAGAATCGCCTTCAACGATATCAAATCCAGCTTTTTTCATTTCTGATTTGAAATAGTTAGTATTTTCTTCTAATTGATCTCTCAAAGTAGTGTCTTTTTCTAATAATTCAAAGACTTTTATTGAGGCTCCAACAATCGCAGGAGCTAAAGAATTTGAGAATAAATAAGGACGAGAACGTTGTCTTAATATTTCGATAATTTCTTTTTTAGCAGTTGTATAACCTCCCATTGCTCCTCCAAGGGCTTTCCCTAAAGTTCCAGTGATAATGTCCACACGCCCCATAACTCCTTTTGCTTCAAGGGTTCCCTTTCCTGTTGCCCCAATAAATCCAGCGGCATGACACTCGTCAACCATAACCATTGCATCGTATTTATCGGCTAAATCACATATTTTATCTAAAGGAGCTACAACTCCGTCCATTGAGAATACGCCATCAGTAACAATTAATTTAAAACGCGTTCCAGCTTCACTAGCTTTGATTAATTGTGCTTCCAAATCTTCCATATTGCTATTTTCATAACGATAACGGGCGGCTTTACATAATCGTACACCGTCAATAATTGAAGCGTGGTTTAAACTATCAGAAATTATACAATCTTGCTCTCCTAATAAAGGTTCGAAAACTCCTCCATTGGCATCAAATGCCGCAGCATATAAAATCGTGTCTTCTGTTCCATAAAATTCGGCAATTTTTCTTTCTAATGTTTTGTGAATATCTTGAGTTCCACAGATAAATCTAACCGATGACATTCCAAATCCATGAGAATCCAAAGTGTCTTTTGCTGCTTGAATAACCTCTGGATGTGAGGAAAGTCCCAAATAGTTGTTGGCACAAAAATTCAGTACAGTTTCACCATTAACCGTAATTTCTGCTCCTTGTGTAGAAGTTATAATTCTCTCTTTTTTGAATATTCCGTTTTCTTTTATTGTAGCTAATTCTGATTGAAGAAATTGTTGAATTTTTCCGTACATTATTTTATTTATTAAAAATTTTTACAAATTTACAACGTTAATTTTATCTCCTATATACACTAACGCTTTTTTTGTGACTTTCAAACCCATTTTTTCAATTGCGTTTTGATAATTTTCTAATTGGAGTTGGTACTTTTGATTGTGAGTTCCTGTTTTGTAATCTAAAAGATATACTTCCTTATTTTTAGTCAAAACCATTCGGTCTGGCTTTATCGTTTTTCCTTCTTTTTGTATTATTGATTGCTCATTTAAGATTTCATTTCCACTCGAAAAATAACTTTGCAGTTCTATATTATTTACAATTTCTTGAATACTCTTTAGCACAGTTTCCTTTTGATTTAGAGTAATTAATCCATTTTCAATAGCATTTTGAATTGCTATATCTATATCAGTTGCTGTTTTTACAGATGATAAAATTTCATGAATTATGTTTCCGTATTCAATTGCTTTTTGTTGATGTGTGCCCCACATCAAAGCTTCGCGTTGTGCAATTTTAATGTCTTTGGGGTTTAATACATTACTAGTAGTTGGGATAGTATTTGTTTCATCATTAATTAAAATTACCTTCGATAACTTTGATTTGTTTCCAAATTCGTATTCTAAAATACTTGGATTATAAACTTCAATCGCTATTAAATATTCAATAAAAAACGATGCCGAATTATAAGGATATTGCCCGTCTTTATTTGGTTCTAAATATTGCGAAATTACATATAATTGTTCCTCGGCACGGGTTAATGCAACATATAAAACATTGATATTATCAAGCAATTCCTCTTGTTTTTTTTCTTGAAATACCGCAGCGGCTTCCTCTCCAAAATTTTCTACAGAACTACTATTGTCTATTAATACTTTTGGCAAACCAAAAGTTTCTTCTTCGGCATCAAGCCACAATTTGTCTTTTGGTTTTCGAACATAATCTTCATCTGCAAAAGGCATAATTACCACCGGAAATTCTAATCCTTTCGATTTGTGAATGGTCATTATTCGAATTGCATTTTTCCCTTCTGGTGATGGAATGCTGAATTTATCATTATTTTTATCCCAATAGCTTAAAAAATCTGCAATTCCAGCTTGATTTCTTATATCACGTTCTAAAACTATATCGATGAAATATTGAACGTAAGCATGGCTTTTTACTCGAAACTTACTTACAATAATTTCTACTGCTTCATATAAAGATTTTTTTCTAATGTCTTGAAATGAAATTGAAATATCAAATTCTGATAACCATAATTCAAAATCTATTTCCCTTACTTTTTCTTTTCCTTTTAAAATAAAATCATGAACGTCCAAATCTATTTGTAACTGATTTGCTAAATAATTTAAAAAACTAGCTTTAGCCTCAACATCAAAAATATTATTTAGGTATTTCAAAACATTGATAATCATTTGAACGTCTGATGAATTTTTAATCATCAAGGTTTCAGAAGAAATAATTGGAATTTTATTTTCTATCAAATAATTTGCTACTTCTGTTCCATGGGATCTTTTTCGAGTTAAAATTACTATTTCTTGATATTCAAATCCTTCCTTTTTTACTTTTTCAATCGTATTTAAGGTTGTCTTTAAATACATTTCAATTTTATCCAATGACTCTTCATCCTCAGTAGTATTTTCTAATTTTGGAATAAAAGAAATATTTACATACCCTCCTTTTTTTCTATTTTCCTCTTGACGACTGTGATTTTCGTATAAATCTTTGTAATCTGCATTTTTAAATTCAGTTGACAAATAGTAAAAAAACTTATTATTAAAATCAATTACTTGAGAATAACTTCTGTAATTAGTGTCTAATGTAAATAATTTTTTGTCAGGATTATTGAACGGTTTTTTATCTTTACTTAATTCAATAAATTGCTCTGCTTTTCCTCCACGCCATCTGTAAATAGATTGTTTTGGATCGCCCACAATCATCAAAGTTCCTTTTTCACCTTCAAATTCGCTTGATGTTGCGTTGTCAATTAGCGGAATTAAATTCTGCCATTGCATTTCGGAGGTGTCTTGGAATTCATCAATAAAAAAATGTCGATATCGTTCCCCTAATCTTTCATAAATAAATGGCGCCGGTTGGTTTTGGATTTCATTATAAATAATCTTATTAAACTCAGCTATAGACAATACATTTTGGTCTTTCTGAATTTTGGCTAATTCAATACTTACCTTATTTAATAATGAAAGTGGTGTAATGTTTTTTAGAAAGGCATTATAAAATTCTCTTTTTTCAAATTTTGAATAAATTGTTTCTAAAACACTTAAAAGTTCTGGAATTATAGCCTCTATAGCTAATTTGTCTTTCGCGGTTTTATTGATTTTAATATCTTCAAATTCATGATATGTTTTATTGTTTGGATTGAATTTTTCATCTGCAATGTTTTTCAAATGATTGGGAAAATGTCCAGCAGAAAACGATTTTATATCGATTCCATTTTTTTCAATTAGAGCTAACAAAGTTTTTGCTAATTGTGAATTTTCTTTATTAATAACCTGACAAGCTTGTGCGACTTTATTTTTTATTTCGATGAATTCTGATATGGATTTGTCTTGAAAATGTGTTATTTCTTGGCGATTATTTTCATTTAAAAGTAAGCGTCCCGTATCAAAAATTTCACGAGAAATATCCCAACTTTTATCTTCGTCGGTTTTTTGCATAGTGAAATCGATGAGTAGTTTGGTTAACACATCGTCTTCCCCAGCTTGAGCGATTATGGCATCAACGGCTTCCGTTAATAGGTTTTCGGTGTCCAAAGTCACTTCAAATGTCATTGGTAAATTTAAATCGTGGGCAAAAGCACGAATTACTTTGTGTGTGAATTTATCGATGGTTGAAATATCAAAAGCGGCATAATTATGAATAATATGTTTTATTATTTGTTGCGCTTTGGTTTGTATTTGAATAATTGAAAGCCCAATTGGTTCGTCTTGCCATTCTTGAGGGTTGTCTTTTTTTCGCCTTCCATTTGACAGAATATCCATTAATTCTGCTGCTTTTGGATCGGGAATTTTCTCAGCAAACTCTGATAAATTCCATAAAATTCGGCTTTTCATTTCGTGAACCGCTTTATTAGTAAACGTTATTGCTAGGATGTTTCTATAGGCATCATTTTTCTTGGAGACCAAAATAATTTTTAGGTATTCTTTTACCAGCGCATAGGTTTTTCCTGAACCTGCCGATGCGTCGTATAGGGAGAATGATGGTCTTTGCATTTAGATTTTAGATTTAATTTAATTAGTTTAATTTCCTGAATGTCTTAGCCCTGATTGAAGGGAAAATCCACGCCTTTTTTGGCGAGATTTGGAATGAAAGCAGGAAAAAGCTCCAAAAAATTCCGTTACTATAATGACAATTGAACTATAGATTTATTTGATAGGAAAATAACAAAATAGAATTTTCTTTTCCAAAGTTAATTGTTTATTTTTGAAATAAATATAATTAACAAATAAACTATACTATTATGGCATTTGAATTACCTCAATTACCTTACGCTTATGACGCTTTAGAACCACATATTGATGCTCGCACGATGGAAATTCATCATTCAAAACATCATAATGCTTACACAACCAATTTGAATGCAGCAGTGGCTGGAACCGATTTGGAGGGTAAAACGATTGAAAATATTTTAATAAATCTTGATATGAAAAACGCAGCTGTTCGAAATAATGGTGGTGGTTTTTACAATCATAATTTATTTTGGACGGTGATGTCTCCAAATGGTGGCGGACTTCCATCTGGGGAATTATTATCGGCAATTGAAAGTACTTTTGGAACTTTTGAAGAGTTTAAAGCTAAATTTGCTAAAGCGGGAGCCACTCAATTTGGTTCAGGATGGGCTTGGCTTTGCGTTCACAAAGGAGGAAAATTAGACGTTTGCGGAACTCCAAATCAGGACAATACTTTGATGCCTGGTGTGGGTTGCGGTGGAACTCCAATTTTGGGAATGGATGTTTGGGAACATGCTTATTATTTAAATTACCAAAACAGAAGACCTGATTATATTGAAGCTTTTTTTAATGTAATTAACTGGGTGGAAGTTTCAAGAAGATATGCTTTAGAGAAATAATTTTCTGAAATTAAATAAAAAAGGGCTAAACAGTAGCCCTTTTTTATTTCTTATAATTGTATTAATACGCTCTTGCGTCTTTGCCTTCGTAGAAATTCATAAAGGCACGATTTACTACTCGATTACCGCCTGGTGTAGGATAATCACCTGTAAAATACCAATCTCCTAGGTTTTTAG
This sequence comes from Flavobacteriaceae bacterium, assembly GCA_009926065.1. Taxonomy (GTDB): domain Bacteria; phylum Bacteroidota; class Bacteroidia; order Flavobacteriales; family Flavobacteriaceae; genus Flavobacterium. The sequence goes on along the minus strand of RFPP01000032.1, from coordinate 1,721 downwards.
GACATGCAATATGGAGGTTTTCAACGGTTTGAAAAATAATTTTAACGTCGGCTTTTACCGATGGATCTTTTAGCATTTGAGCAATTTTATCTGATATTTCTTGTGGCTTAAATGGTGCATAAATTTCAGTAACAAAATTCACGACTTCGCTGTCTTTCAAGTTTTCTTGCGCTTTGCATTTTTCATAAACCGAGTCAACAATTCCGTATAAATTTCGTTCTTTTAATAATTCTAGTGCCGCTTGGAAAGCAATTAGTCCCTCTAGTTTAGCCATATCAATTCCGTAGCAATCAGGATATCTAATTTGAGGCGCTGCCGAAACTATCACAATACTCTTTGGATTAAGGCGGTCCATCATTTTGATAATACTTAGCTTTAAGGTAGTTCCACGAACAATACTGTCATCAATAATAACAAGATTATCCGATGGTTTTATCACTCCGTAAGTAATATCATAGATATGTGCCACCAAATCATTTCGGCTACTGTCTTCGGTTATAAACGTTCTAAGTTTGGCATCTTTAATGGCTACTTTTTCAGTTCTAATTTTTACTGAAAGTAAATCTTGTAAACTATCTTTTGTTAGTGTATTTCTGTTTTTTAGAATATAATTATTTTTTCTTTGATTTAAAAAATCTTGAGCGGCTTCTACAATTCCATAAAAAGAAGTTTCTGCTGTATTTGGAATATAGGAAAAAACGGTGTTATCAGTATCAAAATCGATCGCCTCTAATACTGCTGGTAAAATTAATTTTCCTAGTGTTTTACGTTCTTGATAAATTTCGGCGTCGCTTCCTCTTGAAAAATAAATTCTCTCAAATGAACATGCTTTTTTTTCAGTTGGATCTATTATTTTTTCTTCAGTAACTTTTCCATTTTTCTTAATTATTATAGCATTGCCAGGTTGTAATTCTTGAACTTTGTCAAAGTCTACATTAAAAACTGTTTGAATCACTGGTCGCTCAGAAGCTACAACAACAATTTCCTCATCTTGATAAAAATAAGCGGGGCGAATTCCGGCTGGATCTCTAAATACGAAGGCGTCTCCGTGACCTAAAAGTCCCGCCATTGCGTAGCCTCCATCCCAACCTTTAGAGGCGCGACGAAGGATTTTTGAAATTTCTAATTTTTCAGCAATTACAGGAGATGCCTCTCTTTTTGTTAAACCATTATTTCTACATTCTTGATATAAATCAGTTACTTCATCATCAAGAAAATGACCGATTTTTTCCATTACCGTTACGGTATCTGCCATTTCTTTGGGATGTTGTCCTAATTCAATCAAGCTTGAAAAAAGTTCTTTAACATTGGTCATATTGAAATTGCCGGCTACAATCAAGTTACGATGCATCCAATTATTTTGACGTAGAAATGGGTGAACGCTTTCAATGCTATTTTTTCCGAAAGTACCATATCGAACGTGCCCTAAAAAAACTTCTCCTAAATAGGGGATATTCTTTTTTTGAAGGGTAACATTATTATGATATTCTGGATGATTTGCCATTTCATCATTGATGCGATCGTTAATTTGGGAAAACACATCTTGTATGGCTTGTGTGTCATTAGAACGGACTCTGCTAATGTATCTTTCTCCTGGTTCCATGTCTAATTTTATACTTGCAAAACCAGCTCCATCTTGTCCTCGATTATGCTGTTTTTCCATTAGAAGATACATTTTTTGGATTCCATAAAATGTAGTTCCATATTTTTCCTTGTAAAAT
>RFPP01000031.1 GCA_009926065.1 Flavobacteriaceae bacterium | reverse complement strand
ACCTCTGTTTCCGTATTCAGAAGTTGCAGATGCATCTTTTAAAACAGTTACCGATTCGATATCATTTGGGTTAATACTTCTAAAGTTATCACTGTTAGAAGGGAAACCATCAACAACATACAAAGGGTCAGTACTTCCTGAGATAGAACCTACCCCTCTAATGATAACTGTTGATTTAGCACCTGGTTGTCCTGTACCAGCAGCAATGTTTACCCCCGCCAATTGACCTTGGATAGTGTTAATCGCACTCGCGTTTGGACGGTTTCCAATAGTTTCAGAAGAAACTGATGCAATTGCTGTTACCGCTGTCTTTTTGGATACATTTAACAAAAGAGAAAACTAGTACGTCTCCAGCTTTTGCTTTGATAGAAAACTTTCCATCAACATCTGTTTGTGTTCCAGTTTTAGTTCCTTGAACCACAACATTAGCACCTGGTAGAGGACCTGATTTATCAGACACAGTACCTGTGACAATTTTCTCTTGTGCAAAAGAAAACTGCATAGTTAACGCTACTAATAGCGTAAAAATCCATTTTAACTTTGATCTCATATTATTTTTATTTGAATTAGTTATTCAGCAAACTTCTTAATAATTTCTTAATTAACCAAACTTTATTAAAAAAAAATAAACTTTAACAAATGTTAAAGTATTATGCTTAAATTTAAATTATTAGAAATTGTGTGTTAAATAAATTAATAATTAACTAACTAATTATATATTTTTGTAGAGAAATATTCAATTTTAAATTAATGTTAAGTCGCTATTTTATTGAGAATTGCCTTGAAGCTGGAACTGACGAAGCAGGTCGTGGATGTATTGCAGGACCTGTTACCGCAGCCGCTGTGATTCTTTCTGAAAATTTTACAAATAATTTACTTACCGATTCAAAATTACTGTCAGAAAAAAATAGGTTGGCCTTACGATCAATAATTATAAGTGAGGCTCTAGCCTATTCGGTTTCCAATATTGAACCATTAATCATTGATGAAATTAATATTTTGAATGCTTCTTTAAAAGCTATGCAAGAAACTATATTAAACTTAAATAAAATTCCCCAACATATTATAGTAGATGGAAATCGACCATTAATTTCAAAAGGAAGTCATTCTAATACAATTGGAAGAATTTTTACCACCGAAGAATTAGACTTAATAAAATCGATTCCAAGTACTTCAATTGTAAAAGGAGATTCAAAATATTTGAGCATAGCTGCGGCATCAGTGTTAGCAAAAACCTATCGAGATGATTACATGGATTTAATTCACGAAGAATTCCCAATGTACAATTGGAAACAAAATAAAGGTTATCCTACAAAAGAACACCGAGCTGCAATATTAAAATATGGAGTTACAAAATACCATAGAATGTCTTTTCGGTTATTGGAAGATAAAAGATAATAGACTAAGATATAATAGACGAAGATATAATAGACTGAAAAATATCGAAAGTCGATAGTCTTAAAGTCGAAAGTACTGTTACGGTTTCAAATAATTTTCTTTACGAACTTTAGTAGTTAAATAAATTCGCTTTCAAATAAATCCGAGAAGTGTTTCAAAATTCTATCTTTCACTTCCTGTTCGTCTACTTTTTCAACTCCCAATTCTACATTTAATGACGTAACTGCTTTTCCTTTTATTCCACAAGGAATAATATTATCAAAATAACCCAAATCAGAATTTACATTTAAGGCAAATCCGTGCATGGTAACCCACCTCGAAGCGCGAACTCCCAAAGCACAAATTTTTCTTGCAAATGGAGTGTCCACTCCCAACCAAACTCCCGTTTCGCCTTCGCTTCTTGTACCTATTATATTATAGTCGGCTAGAGTCAAAATTATCACCTCTTCCAAAAAGCGTAAATACTTATGAATATCGGTAAAAAAATTATCTAAATCTAATATCGGATAACCCACAATTTGACCTGGACCGTGATAAGTTATATCTCCACCACGATTAATTTTGTAAAATTTGGCTCCTTTTAATTCTAATTGTTTTTCTGACAAAAGCAAATTTTCGAAATCCCCGCTTTTACCAAGTGTATAAACGTGAGGATGTTCAACAAACAAAAAATAATTTGGAGTTTGCAAATTGGTTTCTTCTCTCCTATTCTGAATTTTTAAGTCGACAATTTTCTTAAACAATTGCTCTTGGTATTCCCAAGTGACCTTGTAATCTTTTAAACCTAAATCTATAAATTGGATTTTTTTGTTCATTGCTTTAATTTGTGATGCAAAGTTACAAAGTTAAATACTTAATTACTTTAAATGGATTGTCAAATTAATTTTCAAATTTTCAAATTGTCACTTTTTCAAATTTAACTATCTTTGCATTCACAAATAAAAATTAAAATGGCATTATCCGAACAAGAAATTCTTCGTAGAGAAGCACTTCAAGAATTAAGAAATTTAGGAATAAACCCCTATCCTGCAAACGAATATATTACGACTGCTTTTTCAAAAGAAATCTTAGACGATTTTGAAAAATTTGAAGGTAAAGAAGTGGTTTTAGCAGGTCGTTTGATGGGAAAGCGAATCATGGGAAAGGCTTCATTTGCCGAACTTAAGGATTCGGAAGGGCGAATTCAAATTTACATTTCTAGAGATGATATTTCTATCGACGAAGAAAAAACAATGTACAATGTAGTTTTCAAAAAACTATTGGATATTGGTGACTTCATAGGAATTAAAGGAACAGTTTTTAAGACACAAGTGGGTGAAATTTCTATACACGTTGATGACTTAACCGTTTTATCTAAAGCGTTAAAACCACTTCCAATTGTAAAAACCGATGCTGACGGAAATACACACGATGCTTTTGCCGATCCAGAGCAAAGATACCGTCGCCGTTATGTTGATTTAACGGTAAACGACCATGTGAAAGAAACTTTTGTAAAAAGAACAAAATTGTTCAATGCAATGCGTTCTTTTTTTAATGAGCAAGGCTATTTGGAAGTTGAAACCCCAGTTTTACAACCTATTCCTGGCGGTGCTGCAGCTCGTCCGTTTATCACCCACCACAATTCACTAGACATTCCATTGTATATGAGAATTGCGAATGAATTGTATTTAAAAAGATTGATTGTTGGAGGTTTTGAAGGAGTTTATGAGTTTTCGAAAAACTTCAGAAATGAAGGAATGGACAGAACGCACAATCCAGAATTTACAGCAATGGAAATATATGTAGCCTATAAAGACTACAATTGGATGATGAAATTCACTGAAAATTTATTGGAACACTGCGCTGTTGCTGTAAATGGAACTTCGGAAGCTACTTTTGGTGAATATAAAGTGAATTTCAAAGCGCCTTACGCAAGGGTAACAATGACCGATTCTATTAAGCATTTTACAGGTTTTGATATTTCTGGGAAATCAGAAGCAGAATTATTTGAAGCTGCCAGAGGAATGGGAATTGTCGTAGATTCTACAATGGGTAAAGGAAAACTAATCGATGAGATTTTTGGCGCTAAATGCGAAGGAAATTACATTCAACCAACATTTATTACTGATTATCCAAAGGAAATGTCGCCGCTTTGTAAAGCACACAGGGACAATCCTGAATTGACTGAGCGTTTTGAATTAATGGTTTGCGGTAAGGAAGTGGCCAACGCCTATTCTGAATTGAACGACCCAATTGACCAAAGAGAACGTTTTGAGCACCAATTGAAATTAGCCGAAAAAGGAGACGATGAAGCAACCGAATTCATTGATGAAGATTTCCTTCGCGCATTGGAATACGGAATGCCACCAACATCTGGTTTAGGAATTGGAATGGATCGATTGATGATGTTTTTGACTAATAATTCTTCTATTCAAGAAGTGTTATTTTTTCCACAAATGCGTCCTGAGAAAAAACAAGTTCAAATTGAACTTTCAGAAGAAGAAAAGTTGATTATTGACTATTTGAAATCCAATGATAATAAAATGGATTTAGGAGTTTTGAAAGTAAAATCAGATTTAAGCGGAAAAAAATGGGATTCTGCAATGAAAGGCCTTTCAAAACACGGATTGATTAAAGTTTCCCTAGTTGGAGAGATTAAAATAGTGGAATTAACTAACTAAAATATATCAAAGGAAACAAGATCAATAATTTTACTAAAAAACCTAATTTATTTGATTTTTCGAGATTTTTTGCTTTAATTTTCAATATAGAAACCTACATCATAAATTGAAATAGATCGTTGGCTAACAATACTGTTCATGTTATATTTTTCAAACAAACTAAATTTAGAAAGTTAAATTTAGAAAGTTAAATTTAGAAAGTTAATTGTTAATTAGATTTTTATCAATTTCCAAACTAAAAATAATTAGTAAAAAAAATAAATATTTGTTGTTTGAAATAAAAATGTTAAATTATTTTAAAAAAATAAATTCTTAAGCATTTATACTTCGTCAATATGAAAAAAAAAAGTATCATTGCATAATTTTATCTTACATTTAGAATAAGTCATAGTTAAATTTATTATTAATCTTTAAAGTTATATTGTTTAAACCATAAAAATGAAAAAAACAAACCTTTTATCGCTTCTTTTATTACTTTTTGCAAATTTAATTTTTTCTCAAACCAAAGAAGATGTAGTTAATATTGTAGGTAATTATGATTTATCAAAAATTAAAGAACTTCAAGAAAATTTAAAGAAAAAAACAACTCTAGAGAAGCAAAAAGCTGAATCAGCAGCTATAGCTAACAACTGGCCGATACGCGTAGTTGGTAATGATGGTTCTATCAGTGAATTAATGAAATTAACACCTGATGGATTCCCTATCTACTATACCAATAATAATGCTAGTGCAGCTAGATCAACAAGAGCAAATCATTTAAATTCTGGAGGATCATTGGGTTTAGATCTTAATGGACAGGGAATGGTAGCAAGAGTTTGGGATGGTGGAACTGTTAGAAGTAGTCACAATTTATTTTCTGGTCGTGTTACAATAGTTGATGACCCATCAAGTACAACCTATGCAGCTCATGCAACCCACGTAACTGGAACAATTATGGCTTCTAATGCCAATGCAAATACTAAAGGTATGGCGTATATGGCGGAAGCAAGAACTTTTGAGTGGACTGATGATAATTCGGAGGCTTTATCAGAAGTGCCACTAGGTATGTTAATATCAAATCATTCTTATGGAGTTCCTATAACGGGTTCAAGTGGGTCTATATTACCGGCATGGTACATAGGATCATATACACAAGATGCAAAAGATTGGGATGAAATTGCCTATCTTTCACCATATTATTTAGCGGTATTATCTGCTGGAAATGATGGGCTTAGTAATGCAAATCCTGACCCAATTGCTTTTGGCTATGACAAATTAACCGGTAATAAAGTTTCAAAAAATAATATGGTTGTTGCTAATGCCCAAGATGCAGTTGTAGCTGCAAATGGAACATTAACTAGTGTTGCAATAAATACTTCTAGCAATCAAGGGCCTACTGATGATAATCGAATTAAACCAGATATTACCGGAAATGGAACCTCTGTAACTTCTACAAATAGTACAAGTGATACTTCTACCACAACTATGTCGGGAACTTCAATGGCTTCTCCAAATGTGGCTGGAACACTTTTACTATTACAACAACATTATAAAAATCTTACAACCAGCTTTATGAAAGCGTCTACTTTAAAAGGACTAGCATGCCATACAGCCGATGATGCAGGAAATATAGGTCCTGATCCAGTTTTTGGTTGGGGATTGCTAAATGCTAAAAAAGCGGCAGAGACAATTACTGGAAATGGATTAAGTTCATGGATTTCAGAAGAGAATCTAAATCAAGAACAAACCACTACATTTGTAGTTAAAGCAAGTGGAACTGAACCTTTAATAGCATCTATTTGTTGGACAGATGTTCCTGGTGTAGCAAATAATGGAACACTTCCCGCTAATGATCCTACTAAGGCGTTAGTCAATGATTTAGATATTAGAATTAGAAAAAATGCTGTTACCTATTTTCCTTGGAAACTTAATTCAATTACTTCAAGCGAAGCAATACAATCCGAGGATAATGCTGTTGATAATGTTGAACAAGTTAAAATAGATTCTCCAACAAATAGTGATTATACCATAACGATAAGTCACAAAGGTACTTTGCAAACCGGAAAACAAAACTACTCACTTGTTATTACTGGTATAACTTCCTCTTTTTCAATTGTTCCAACCTCTTCTGATTTAACAGTTTGTTCTAATCAAAATGCCGTTTTTACTTATAGTTACAAACAAAATGGAACAGGAAATACAACTTTTTCTGCAATAGGTTTACCTACAGGAGCTACTGCTAGTTTTAATAATAGTTCATTAAGTGCTAACGGAAATGTAGTAATGACGATTTCAGGACTTTCAAATGTAATTCCTGGAGAGTATAATATTGGAATTGTTGGAAATAATGGAACTGAAACTGAAACAAGGTATAAAACATTAAAAATATACAATTCAAGTTTTGTTACAGTAACTTTAAGTACACCAAGCAATTTACAAACTGGACTTTCTACCTCAGTTAATTTAACTTGGGGTAGTCAATTTAATGCTGAATCTTATAAAGTTCAAGTTTCGACTGATGCTAATTTTAGCACTACAATACATAATACAACGGTTACAACTAACAGATATACCGCAAGAGGATTGTCCCAGGATACTGTTTACTATTGGAGAGTAATACCACAAAATCAATGTGGAACTGGGTTAAATAGTAATGCAACAGTATATAATTTTAAAACAGGGGTACTTGTATGCGGAGCAGCAGTTTTTAATGCAACGGATTTTACAAACGCTTCTATCGCGACTGTTGCAAATTCAAGCGCAAGTGTTCCAGTTACTGTAACTGGAGGGCACACGATTGGAAGTATGAAAGTTGGTCTTAATTTAACCCATACCTATATTCAAGATATGACAATATCTCTTGTAGGTCCTGCAAGTATAGGAAGTCCTGAGGTAATATTATTTAAAGAAGCTTGTGGTGATCACGACAACATAGCTTGTACTTTAGACGATAATGGGGAAGCTCCTCAATGCGCTGGAAATCCATCCGTTTTTGGTTTAATAGCTCCATACGAAGCATTAAGTAATTTTAACAATTTAGTAGCCGATGGTCAATGGACTCTTAAAATTAAAGATCCATATAATGGTGATGGCGGAAGAGTTAACTCATTCAGTATTGATATTTGTTACATCACTAATTCTTTAGGTATTGATAACAATAGTTTAACCAACACTTCGGTATATCCAAATCCAACTAAAGATATTTTAAATATCGATATTCCTCAAGCGATAGGAACTTCAAAATTGAAACTTTATGATGTTCAAGGTAGATTTGTAATGGAAACTTCAACAAATATTACTCATGAAGTAATTAACATTGAAAATTTACAAAGCGGTGTTTACCTTCTTTCTATTGAAAATGAAAATAATAAAACAGTTAAGAAAGTAATATTAAATAAATAAAAAAAGGGAACTCAATGAGTTCCCTTTTTTGTTGAAAAAAAATAAAGTTTTGTTAAAACTTAAACCTTTTTACTTAATTATCGTCTTACTATCATAACTCATAAAAAGAAAATAATATGAAAAAATTAATTGTAGCTACAATGCTAGTTGTTGGAATTTCAACATTCGCTCAAGTTGAAAAAAAGGAAAATGATGCTGAAGAACTAATTGAAAAAGTATCTCCAGAAAAAAAAGTGGAAATGGTATTAAAAAGGATGACTAAGCAATTAAAATTAAATGAAGCACAACAAAAAGAAATGAAAGTCATAATTACCGAACAAGAAGCAAAAAGAGCCGAGGGTAATTTTAATCCAAGTAAAGAAGATCGAATGGCTATGAATGAAAAAATAACCAAAATTCTAAATCCGGATCAAAAAGCTACTTGGGACAAAATTCAAGAAGAAAGAAAAGAAAAAATGAGAGAAAAAATGAGAGAGAAAATGAAAGAGAAAAAAAAGAAAAAAGAAAATAAAGCCGAAAAAACTGAAGATTAATAATTAATTATTTTTTTGTTCAAGAAAAATAATTTAGATTTGAACTAAATTTAAATCATTGGTCATGAAAAAAATAATAATTGTATGTTTTTTAATGTTAGCCTTTAGCATATCTGCTAATGCTCAGAACAAGAAAAAAACTTCCAACACTGAAACAAAAGAGGTTGTAAAACTTACCCCTGAACAAGCAGGAAAAAAGGATGGAATTGCTATTTCTAAGTTTTTAGGACTTGACGAAAATTTAACTGTTGCATTTTGTGGATTATTTGAAATGAAACACCAAGTAATTCAAAGCAATACTGAAACTAATGAGAGCAAAAAAGAAATGTCAAGGATTGTAGGTTTAAAAATTGAAGCCTCATTAGATTCAAATCAGTTACAAAAATTAAAATCAAATACCACTTTATACAACCAATTATTGAGTACGGAGGCTTTTGAGAAATAATATTTTCATTTAATTGAATAAAAAGGGCTTTCAAATTGAAAGCCCTTTTTTATTTATAATGTTCTTGCAACTTTATCAATTGCGTTTATAGTGTAATCTAAATCTTCGTAGGATAAAGCATCTGAAATAAACCAAGATTCATAAGCTGAAGGAGCAATATAAATTCCTTCTGCTAATAATCCGTGAAAGAATTTCTTGAAGATTTCATTATCTCCTTTTGAAGCGGTTTGAAAATCTACAACTGGATTCGAATCAAAGTGAACAGAGATCATTGACCCCAATCTATTGACAGTAAATGGAATTCCATTTTCAGAAAGTACTTTTTGAATTCCCTTTTCTAAATAAAGTGTTTTCTCAGCAAGTCTATCAAATACAGTATTATCCTGTTCTAATGCATTTAACATTGCCAATCCAGCAGCCATTGCTAAAGGATTTCCAGATAATGTTCCCGCTTGATAAACAGGACCTAAAGGTGCTAAATAATTCATTATTTCTGCTCTTGCGGCAAAAGCTCCAACAGGCAAACCTCCCCCAATAACTTTTCCAAAAGTTACAATATCGGCATTTACTTTTAATAATTCCTGAGCTCCTCCCCTTGCAAGGCGGAAACCTGTCATTACTTCGTCAAAAATTAACAAGATGTTATTCTGGTTACATAGTTGTCTTAACGCTTCTAAAAAACCTTCTTTTGGCGGAATACAACCCATGTTACCAGCCACTGGCTCAATTATTATTGCTGCAATTTCACCCAAATTAGCATTCACAAGTGCGTTTACACTCTCTATATTATTATATTTTGCTAACAAGGTATCTTTAGCTGTTCCCTGAGTAACTCCTGGGCTATTTGGCGAACCAAAAGTTACAGCTCCACTACCCGCTTGAATCAAAAAGGAATCTGAATGACCATGATAACAACCTGCAAATTTTATTATTTTATCTTTTTTGGTAAATCCACGGGCCAAACGAATAGCACTCATACAGGCTTCTGTTCCAGAATTTACAAAACGGATTTTATCAATTCCAGGAACCATTTTAATTGCTAAAGCAGCAATTTGAGTTTCCATTTCTGTTGGCATTCCAAATGATGTTCCTAGTTTTGCCTTCTCAATCACCGCTTCAACAACCGGCGGATAGGCATGCCCTAAAACCATTGGTCCCCACGAATTAATATAATCTATATATCGATTTCCATCCTCATCAAAAACATAAGCACCTTTTGCGCTTTTCGCAAATATAGGAGTACCTCCAACCGCTTTAAATGCTCTCACAGGAGAATTAACTCCTCCCGGAATTACTATTTCTGCTTGTGCAAATAATGCACTGCTTCTTTTATATAACATCTTTATTTATTAAATTTTATTCTATAATTAATACCTGTCCAATAGAAATAGTATTATCGGGTATATTATTTTTTGCTTTTAAATCATCAATTGAAATATTGAATTTTTTTGAAATAGAATACATAGTGTCTCCTTTAATTACTTCATACTCTTTTTTCTTAATCGCTGGTTGAGTAACTGGAGTAACAACAACATACTCTTTTCCTAAAACCTCAGCATCATATTGATCTAGGTGATACCTCTCAATTATGGCAATTAATTTTTCAGGATACTTTGGATCTGTAGCATAGCCTGCTGCCTTCAAACCTTTGGCCCAAGCTTTATAATCATCTTTCTCTAATTTAAATAATGGTTGGTACCATTTTCTATTTTTCAAAAATAACGCATGATCATTATAGGATTCACTCGCTTGATTGTACTTTCTGAAACACTCCTGGGCAGCATCATCGTCATATTTTACAGATGGTCCATTCCAATCTTGATGGCATTTGATTCCAAAATGATTATTTGCAATAGTGCTTAAAGGCCCTGTTCCAGCACCCGATTCTAAAATTCCTTGACCAAGACAAATACTTGCAGGAATTCCATATTGAACCATATTATTTTTTGCAATTGGTTTATACAAATCAATATAGGCCAAGACCATTTCCGTAGTAACTTTAACTCTTGTAGTTGCCTCTAAAATTTCAGTTTTAGGTTCGGTTGTTTTTACAGAATCAGTTGAAACTAACACTATATTGTTGTTTTCCATTGGTTTTACCACTTCCACTTTTGTAGGTGGTTTGTAGTTTTTCGGTCTTTTAGTTTGAATTACAACTTTTTTTGAAGTACAACTTGCCGCAAATAAAACGATTAATAGTAACGCTATTTTTCTATTCATTGTGTATTAATTTGTTGTAGATTTTTCTTTTTTAAATAAATATTCATTCCTTTTATTCCCTGAATTCCACCGGTGTGAATCGCCAATATTTTTGCGCCCTTTGGAAAATAATCTTTTTCAATTAAATCAAATATACCATATAACATTTTCCCAGTATATATAGGGTCTAGTGGAATATTAGTTTGCTGATAAAAATCATTAATAAAATGAACTAATTCTTCGTTTATCTTTCCATACCCACCAAAATGATAATCGGTGATTAAATCCCAATTGGTTTTAACTGCAAATTTACGAATATCATCTGACAAAAAATCACCTTTTAGTGAGGGAAATCCCATTATTTTTTGATGGGAATGCGATGAATTAATTAACCCTGAAATGGTTCCGCCAGTTCCAATTGAGCAGCAAACGTGAGAAAATTGCGAATCTTCTTCAGTAAGTATCTCCTCACAACCTTTAACCGCCAATGAATTAGCTCCTCCTTCTGGAATTAAATAAAAATCACCATATATATTCTTGAATTTTTCGATGAATAAATCAGTGATTTTATTTTTATATTCTTCACGAGTCACAAAATGAAATTTCATTCCACATTCTTGAGCAAATAGTAACGTGGGATTTTCATAAATTTGAGATTCTAATTCATCGCCCCGAATAATCCCAATAGTTTCAAAATTATTTTCCTTTCCAACATAAGCAACCGCAGCAATATGATTTGAAAACGCACCACCAAAAGTGAGTAATTTGGTTCTCTTCTCTTCATTTGCTTTAAGCAAATTGTATTTTAATTTTCTAAATTTATTTCCAGAAATAAAGGGATGAATCAAATCTTCACGCTTTACATGTAAGGTGATTTCATTTGGAAATTGAAATGGTATTTGCTGGTTAATAACCAAAGAGACTATTTTTTGAATTTTAATTTAGCAAAGATAACTCTTATTGTAAAATTAATTTCTAATAATATCTTAACAAAAGAATGCATTCATCATAAAGTTTATAAATTTGTAATATGAACGATAGGGAAAATGAGAAAAAATTAATTGAAGGAGAAGATTATTACCTCACTCCTGAAGGTTACAAGTGCTTTACAGAGAAATTCCACTTAAATCGTGGTTATTGCTGTAAAAGTGGCTGCAAACATTGTCCATATGGATTTGATAAAAAAACAAACGAAATCAGAAATAAGCTAAAATAAATTCGAAAATGACTTTTCAAGATCAAATAAAAGAAGGAATTCCATCTGTTTTGCCCGAACCTAAAAAATATGAAACAGAAATAAATCACGCTCCAAAACGAAAAGAAATTTTATCTGATGATGAAAAAAAACTAGCGCTTAAAAATGCTTTGCGTTATTTCGAACCAAAAGATCATGCCGTTTTAGTTAAAGAATTTTCTGAAGAATTAGAAAAATACGGACGAATTTACATGTACCGTTTTCGCCCCGATTACAAAATGTATGCCCGACCGATTTCTGAATATCCAGGAAAAAGCGAACAAGCAAAAGCTATCATGTTGATGATTCAAAACAATCTTGATTATGCTGTTGCACAACATCCTCACGAACTAATTACCTACGGAGGAAATGGAGCAGTTTTTCAAAATTGGGCACAATATAGACTTACCATGAAATACCTTTCGGAAATGACTGATGAGCAAACGTTAACTATTTATTCTGGTCATCCGATGGGTTTATTTCCTTCTCATAAAGAAGCACCAAGAGTGGTTGTCACTAATGGTATGGTTATTCCAAATTATTCAAAACCAGATGATTGGGAAAAAATGAATGCATTAGGAGTTTCTCAATACGGACAAATGACTGCTGGAAGTTATATGTATATTGGTCCGCAAGGAATTGTTCATGGAACTACAATTACAGTCTTAAACGGTTTTAGAAAAATTAAGAAAAATCCTAAAGGGGGTTTATTTGTAACTTCTGGATTGGGAGGAATGAGTGGCGCACAGCCAAAAGCAGGAAATATTTCGGGTTGCGTAACCGTTTGTGCCGAAGTAAATCCAAAAATAACCCACATTCGTCATTCGCAAGGATGGATTAATGAAGTAATAGAAAATATTGATGAATTAGTGCCAAGAGTCAAAAAAGCACTTGAAAATAAAGAAGTTGTTTCTATAGCCTATTTAGGAAATGTAGTGGATATTTGGGAACGATTTGATATTGAAAACATCCATATCGATTTGGGTTCCGATCAAACTTCGTTGCATAATCCATGGGCTGGCGGTTATTATCCGGTAGGAATTTCATTTGAAAATGCCAACGAAATGATGGCAAACAATCCTGAATTATTTAAAGAAAAAGTTCAAGAATCTTTAAGAAGACATGCTGCCGCAATCAATAAGCACAATGCTAAAGGCACCTATTTCTTCGATTATGGAAATGCATTTTTACTGGAAGCATCACGCGCTGGTGCTGATGTAATGGCTAAAAACGGAATTGATTTCAAATACTCAAGTTACGTTCAAGATATAATGGGACCCATGTGTTTTGATTATGGTTTTGGTCCTTTTAGATGGGTTTGTGCTTCGGGAAAACCGGAAGATTTAGCCAAAACAGATGCTATTGCGTGCCAAGTTTTAGAAGAAATGATGAAAAATTCACCTTCTGAAATCCAACAACAAATGGCCGATAATATCCAATGGATAAAAGGGGCACAAGAAAATAAATTGGTAGTAGGTTCACAGGCTAGAATCCTATATGCAGATGCTGAAGGACGTGTAAAAATTGCTGAAGCTTTTAATAATGCTATCAATAAAGGAGAAATTGGAACTGTAATTTTAGGTCGAGATCACCATGATGTTTCTGGTACCGATTCTCCCTATCGCGAAACTTCAAATATTTATGATGGCTCCCGTTTTACCGCCGATATGGCAATTCAAAATGTAATTGGCGATAGCTTCCGGGGTGCCACTTGGGTTTCCATTCACAACGGAGGTGGCGTTGGGTGGGGCGAAGTAATCAATGGTGGATTTGGTATGGTTCTTGACGGAACTAAAGAAGCTACTAAAAGATTGCAATCGATGCTTTTTTGGGATGTCAATAATGGAATTTCAAGAAGAAGTTGGGCCAGAAATGAAGGAGCAATTTTTGCAATTAAACGAGCCATGGAAGTAGAACCTTTGCTAAAAGTTACTCTTCCCAATATTGTTGACGATTCATTACTAAATAAATATTAACAAATAAATCAATTAATCATGAAAGCAATTAAAATTATCCCGGTATTTATGCTCTTTTTATTGAGCTCATGCAGTTCTGTAATGGTAAATTCAGATTACGATAATAATGTTGACTTTAGTCGATACAAAACATTTGGATTTCAAAAAAGCGGAATTGACAAAGTAGAAATTTCAGATTTAGATAAAAAGAGAATTTTGAGAGCAATTGATAGAGAAATGACTAATAAGGGATTTACAAAAAGTGAAACACCCGATTTATTAATTAACATTTTTACCAAAGAAAAAGAACAAGTTGACGTTAACCAATTCAACAACAATTGGGGATTTGGCTGGAGATGGGGTTGGGATCCTTTTTGGTGGGGAGGACAAACAACGGTAACAAGAACTACAGAAGGGACTCTTTATATAGACATTATAGATGCAAATAAAAAAGAATTGATTTGGCAAGGAGAGGGAAATGGCTATCTAACAAAAAAAATGGAAGAAAAAGAAGCTAGAATTAATGAATTTGTTACCCATATTTTAGCACAATATCCACCTGAAAAAAAATAAAAATTAATTCATTATAAAAAAAAACCTACCCATCGTGGTAGGTTTTTTTTTGAAAATAAGTTGAATAATTAAAATAACATTATTAATTGTAAGAAATCGATAATTAATATTGGAAATTAACCTTAAAAATTAGTACATTTACACTAACCTATTTGGTTTAATTATGAAAGCAACTTTTGAAAGTAATCCATTAATAGAGCGACTTCCGGCGCATTTAAAACAATTTATCAAACCTCAAGATTATTCGGATTATACCCCGATTAATCAAGCTGTTTGGAGGTATGTGATGAGAAAAAACGTAAGTTATTTATCAAAAGTAGCTCACGAATCGTATTTAAACGGATTAGAAAAAACAGGTCTTGAAATTGAAAGTATCCCAAATATGTATGGGATGAATCGGATTTTGAAAGAAATAGGTTGGGCAGCTGTTGCCGTTGACGGATTTATTCCACCCAATGCTTTTATGGAATTTCAGGCATATAACGTTTTAGTTATTGCTTCTGATATTCGACAATTAGAACATATAGAATATACACCTGCCCCAGATATTATTCACGAGGGTGCTGGACATGCTCCAATTATTGCAAATCCTGAATATGCTGAATATTTAAGACGATTTGGCGAAATAGGATGCAAGGCTATATCTTCATCTTATGACTATGAAATGTACGAAGCCATTCGTTTACTTTCAATAGTTAAGGAGGCCGAAAATACGCAACAATCAGTAATTGATGCCGCTGAAAAAGCAGTTAATGAACTTCAAAATCAATCAGTGGAAATGTCAGAAATGGCACAAATTAGAAATTTACATTGGTGGACCGTTGAATACGGTTTGATTGGAACAGTTGAAAACCCTAAAATTTATGGTGCTGGATTACTATCCTCTATTGGCGAAAGCGCATGGTGCATGACCGACAAAGTAAAGAAAATCCCATATGATATTTCAGCAGCAAACCAAATTTTTGATATTACAAAACCTCAACCTCAACTTTATGTAACTCCTGATTTTGCCCATCTTAGCTTAGTTTTGGAAGAATTTGCCAACAAAATGGCTTTGAGAACTGGAGGATTATCTGGAATTAACAAACTAATAAATTCTAAGGCATTAGGAACCATTGAATTGAGTACAGGATTACAAATTTCAGGTGTATTCAGCAATGTAATTGAATTTGACGGCAAACCGGTTTATATACAAACAACAGGAAAAACTGCTTTGGCCTATAGAGAAAAAGAACTAGTAGGACATAGTACAAATTACCATGCTTCTGGTTTTGGAAGTCCAATTGGTAAATTAAAAGGAATCAACCTTGCAATAGAAGACATGAGCCCAAAGGACTTAATGGCCTATGGAATTTATGAAGGCAAAACCGTCTCTTTAGAATTTGAAGGAGATATAAAAGTTACAGGAAATATTATTACAGGATCAAGAAATCTTCAAGGTGCTATTATTCTAATTAGCTTTGAAAATTGTACTGTAACGCATCAAGATAAAGTATTATTCCAACCAGAATGGGGTATTTTTGATATGGCTGTGGGTAAAAAAGTAGTTTCAGCATTTTCTGGCCCTGCCGACTGTAACAGTTTTGATATGATTACTCATTTGCCAAATAGCAAAACAATTAAAGCTGAAAAAACTCCAGAAAGAGAAGAATTAGAATCGTATTACAGCGAAATTAGAACTATTCGTGAGAATAAAATTAATTCTGATAAAGCTTTTGAAATTTTCAAAATTGTAGAAAATAAATACCCAAATGATTGGTTACTTAGTCTTGAGATTGCTGAAATTTTGCACTTACAAAAATCAGAAAATTCATTCAAAAAAGTACTGAATCACTTAAATAATTTAAAAATAAATAGACCTGAAGTAAGTCATTTAATTGATAACGGATTAGAACTTTTTATGTAATATTATTTTTGAAATTTTTTTAATGCTTCTTTTGTAAAAGAAGACAATACCAATTTTCCGCTAACAGCTGCTCTATCATTTAAAAGTTCGTCCCAGTTTTCAGTGTCTTTCCAAAATACTTTTTTCAATTCAATTAAAGCGCTCGGATTATAGTTCGCTAAATTTTGAGCCATAGCTTGAACAGCAGATTCTAATTGGTTTTTATCTTCATAAACTGCATTAAAAAGTCCTTTCGAATGAGCCCAATCGGCGCTGTAAAAATTATTTGCATCTAATGTTAGTTGAGATAAAGCAGCCAATCCAATTTTTCGTTCGATGGCTGGTGCAACCACAAAAGGCCCAATCCCAATGGTTAATTCACTTAATTTAATGGATGCATCTTTTGTGGCTAAACAATAATCGGTTGCAGCTGCAATTCCAACACCTCCGCCTACAGCCTTTCCATGAATAGAACCAATTATTATTTTAGGACATTTTCTCATTGCATTAATAACATTGGCAAAACCAGAAAAAAATATCTTCCCAGATGCTTCATTTTCTAAGGATATTAATTCTTGGAAACTCGCTCCAGCACAAAAGGTAGTGCCACCATCACTTTTAAGAATCAGTACTTTTACGGCATCATTATTTCCTAAATTATTAATGGTATCAACGAGTTCATTCAATAAATTGGAAGGTAGCGAATTATGTTCAGGATGAAAAAAGGAAATGGTAGCAATTCCATTTTTAATATCATTTTTTAGGTAAGGTGTAGCCATTTTAATTGTTTTTATAACAATGAAATTTGTAATATCAAATGTAGAATATATTTCAAAGTAAATTAAACTTTAACGCAAAAATATTCACCTGTTGGCTTACCTTTGTAGTATAAATGATAAAATTATGGGATTATTAGATTTTTTAGGGTTTGGAAACAAAAAAAATAGCATACAAGAATATAAAGAAAAAGGAGCAGTAATAATTGATGTTAGAAGTAAAGGAGAATTTGACGGAGGACATATTAAAGGCGCAAAAAACATTCCTTTAAACGAAATTGGAAATAAAATTAACGACATTAAAAAACTAAACAAACCAGTTATAGCTTGTTGTGCAAGTGGAATGAGAAGTTCTCAAGCAACTTCCATTTTGAAACAAAACGGTATTAACGCTATAAACGGTGGCGGTTGGCAAAGTTTACAAATCAAGTGGTAACTAGAAATTCATAAAAGGAAATTTCGATTTTATCTTATTTATTTTATCTTCCAATTGAGTTTGGAATTTTTGATAACTTTCAGAAGAAGGATTGAACGGACGATGCGACAAATCTCGTTGAATTGATTCAACTTCATTCATCGAAGCCAAAGCGCTTTCAGCAAAGGAACTTGCAACAAATCGTTCCCAAATATAATCAACAGCCATTTGATTTGGGTGCAATAAATCTTCGGCATAAAAGCGATAATCACGAAGTTCATCCATCATAATTTCATAAGAAGGAAAATACTCTTTTTTCGAATTTGGTTTAACAAAAGTAGAATGTAGAGCAGCTATTAAATTGGCTTTACTTTGTTGATTTTGAACAAACCCATCTTTGATGTGTCGAACAGGTGAAACTGTAAAGATAATAGTGCAATTTGGGTTGATTTTTTCAATTAAATTGATTGTATTTTGAATCGATTTTTCAATAGTTGAAACCGAAAGTATTTCTTTATCAAATTGACTTTGAGGTACTTTATGACAATTGGCAACTAACCTACTAGTCTAAAATCAGAATGAATATCGAAATTATACCATCTTTCATTATTAAAAAATAACTCCTTTTCTTCAAATAATTCCTTATTGATAGCCCTTGAAATACAATTTTCAATAGCAACTGGATGAAATAAAATACCAAAAGGATTACAAGTATTTTGAAATTTATAATAATCAAATTTACTCGCCATATTTTCTGCAAAACAAGAACCAAAAGATAGTATTTGACTTTGGTAATCAATTGAATTTTTTGATTTTTGAATTGGAACTACGGTTGTGAAATTCATATTTATTAGCCTAAAAAATAGAAAGTATTGTTATAACATTACCAAAGTTTTTTTCTGTTATTTTAATAAATTTATTACAGAACTATTTAATAAAATCAATGGCTTTTTCAAGGGCTTCGGTAATTCCAGATATGTTTTTTCCTCCAGCAGTTGCAAAAAACGGCTGTCCACCTCCGCCTCCTTGAATGTATTTACCTAGTTCTCTAACTACATTTCCAGCATTTAATGATTTTTCAGCCACTAACTCTTTTGAAATATAACAGCTTATTGTTGGTTTTCCTACCTCAGCTGTTGCCAATACTACAAAAACATTGGTTCCTAAAGTTCCTAATTCGTAGGCTAAATCTTTAGCTCCATTCGGGTCTAAATCGACTTGTTTTGCTAGGAATTGAACTCCGTTAACTGTTTTGATTTCAGACAATAATATCGCTTTAATATTTTTAACCTTGTCTTTCATTAAAGCTTCTATTTGCTTTGACAGTTTGGCATTATCTTCTTGCAATGAATGAACCGCTTTCAAAATATCTTGAGGATTTTTTAGCACTTCTTTAATTTCATTTATAGTATTCTCATAAGCAGCGAAATGAGCTTTCACGGCATTGCTTGTGATGGCTTCTATACGTCGTATTCCTGCTGCAACAGCTCCTTCGGAAACTATTTTAAAATGCCAAATTTCAGCGGTATTTTTAACGTGAATCCCTCCACACAATTCCATGCTTTCGCCAAATTTAATGGCACGAACCTCATCTCCATATTTTTCTCCAAACAGTGCCATTGCACCTTCCGAAATCGCTTGTGCAAATGGTAGGTTTCTTCTTTCAATTAAAGGTAATTGCTCCTGAATTCTTGCATTTACAAAATCTTCAACTTGTTGCAATTCCGCTTCGGTCATTTTTGAAAAATGCGAGAAGTCAAAACGCAAATAATTTGGGTTTACCAAAGACCCTTTTTGTTCTACATGAGTTCCTAGAATAGTTCTTAGAGCTTGGTGCATTAAGTGCGTTGCAGAGTGATTTCTTGAAGTTAAATCTCTCCAATTAGAATCTACTTTAGCAATGAATTTGGCAGCTACATTTTCTGGCAATTGCTTTGAAAAATGTATAATCAAGTTATTTTCTTTTTTCGTGTCGATAATTTGGATAGTCTCATTTGCTGAAACTAAAACTCCTTTATCGCCTACTTGCCCTCCCCCTTCAGGATAAAACGGGGTATTGTTTAATACTATTTGGTATAAAATACCATCTTTTTTACTATCTATTTTACGGTAACGGGTGATTTTAACTTCATTTTCAACTTGGTCGTAACCTACGAAAGTTTCGTTATTACCTTCTTCTAAAATTACCCAATCTTCTGTTGAAACTTCTGAAGCAGCTCGGGAACGCGTTTTTTGTTCTAGCATCGCTTTATCGAAACCAGCTTCATCTAAATCGTATCCTCTTTCTCTTAAAATAAGGGCTGTTAAATCGATTGGGAAACCGAAAGTATCGTATAATTCGAATGCTTTTTGTCCAGAAACCAATTTGCCTTGGGTACTAGAAATTACATGTTCTAATAATTGTAAACCTTGGTCCAAGGTTCTTAAAAAGGAGTTTTCCTCTTCTTTAATTACGTTCATTACTAGATTTTTTTGCGCTGTAATCTCAGGGAATGAATCTCCCATTTGTGAACTTAAAGTCTCAACCAATTCATAAATAAAGGCGTGTTTAGTGTTCAAAAATGTAAATCCGTAACGAATAGCGCGACGCAAAATTCTACGAATAACATAACCTGCACCCGTATTTGATGGCAGTTGTCCGTCAGCAATTGCAAAGGCAACGGCACGAACGTGATCTGCTATAACGCGAATAGCTATATTGACTTTTTCTTCATCGTTATCATTAGCATTTACAGTATATTTTGATCTTGTAATTTTTTCAATGTGTTGGATGATTGGAGTGAAAACATCGGTATCATAATTGGATTGTACACCCTGCAAAACCATACATAGTCTTTCGAATCCCATTCCTGTATCTACGTGTTGCGCAGGTAATTTCTCCAATGACCCATCTGCTTTTCGGTTAAATTCCATGAAAACATTGTTCCAAATTTCCACTACATGCGGATGGTCGTTGTTCACTAAATCTTTACCTGAAATTTTAGCTTTTTCTTCAGCTGAACGAATATCGACATGGATTTCTGAACATGGTCCACACGGACCTTGCTCTCCCATTTCCCAGAAATTATCTTTTTTATTACCAAGGATAATTCGGTCTTCAGAAATTAAGGTTTTCCAAATATCATAAGCTTCTTGGTCAAAAGGTACATTTTCATCATGATTTCCTTCAAATACAGATACATAAAGAATATCTTTTGGGATTTTATAGACTTCTGTTAGTAATTCCCATGCCCAATGAATAGCTTCTTTTTTAAAATAATCACCAAAAGACCAGTTTCCAAGCATTTCAAACATGGTGTGGTGGTAGGTATCAATTCCTACTTCTTCTAGGTCGTTATGTTTTCCTGAAACACGTAGACATTTTTGAGTGTCGGCAATTCTATTACTTTTAGGTGTTCCATTTCCCAAAAAATATTCTTTGAATTGAGCCATTCCTGAGTTGTTAAACATCAGAGTTGGGTCATCTTTAAGAACGATTGGTGCCGATGAAACAATTAAGTGTCCTTTGCCTTCGAAAAAGTTTAGAAATTGCTTTCTTACGTCTTGTGATTTCATCAATAAAATTTAAAAATTTAAAATTCTAAAATTTAAAGATTAATAGAAATGGATTTTTTGAATTATTCAATCAATTAATCTTAAAATTGTTTTTGCCCCAGATTGCAGCGAAACGCTTCAAAGAATTGAAAGGTACTTTTTATTAAGCTAGTAGAGCGACCCTAGGAAGCTCCTACTGGGTTTTATAAAAAAAGTTTTCAATACGAGAACTTGCAGCGCAAAGCTGGAATAGGCACATAAAATAGTGTTAAAAAAAACGTTAGACTACTGAAACATTTACTAAATTTGTTTTTTCCAACGCTTTGTAAAATTATTAAACCATTTTTTTACAAAGTACAAAAATAGCATATTTTTAAAACATGGCGAAGGTAAAATATTATTACGATCCAGAAAGTTTAGCATATAGGATAATTAAGCCTTTGAAAAGAAGAAGTTTTGCTTATATAATGCTGTTTTTATTGGCATCGGCATTGTTTGGCTTTTTGTCATTTGTAGTTTTATTAAATGTTCCTTATTTTGAAACTCCGAAAGACAAACTTCAGGCTCGAGAAATTGAAAATATGAAGATACAATATGCCATTTTAAATAGAAAAATAGATCAGTTTGATGAAGTTTTGAATGCGCTGGAAGATCGTGACAACAATTTATATCGAACGTATTTTAACTCTTCGCCAATTTCTGATGAAGACAGAAAGGCAGTTTTTGGAATTAAAAATAGGTATAAAGAATTAGAGGGTTACAACAATTCTGATTTGGTTATAAACACGACCAAGCGAATTGACGTTTTGGCAAAACAATTGGTTGTTCAATCAAAATCACTGGATGAAATTTTGAAGTTAGCAAAAAGTAAAGAGCGATTACTTGCAGCAATTCCAGCAATTCAGCCCATTCGTAACGAGAATTTGAGGCGAATGGCCTCTGGTTTTGGTTATCGAAGTGATCCATTTACAAAGGCGAGAAAGTTTCATGAAGGCATGGATTTTACTGCTAAAATAGGAACTCCAGTTTTTGCTTCAGGAGACGGAATTGTTTCTAGAGCGGACAATACGGCTTCGGGATTTGGAAATCACATCGTGATTCGGCATGGTTTTGGTTATGAAACTTTGTATGCACATTTAAGTCGGTATAAAGCGAGAGTTGGACAATATGTGAAACGAGGCGATATTATAGGATATGTTGGAAGCACTGGGCGTTCGGAAGCGCCACACTTGCATTATGAAGTTCATAAAAATGGTGAAGTGGTGAATCCGTTAAATTTTTATTATGGAAATATTTCGGCAGCAGAATATGTTGCTATTTCAAAAATTGCTAATCAAGAAAATCAATCTTTAGACTAATGCATGTAGAATTGAAAGAAGGAAAACGGTATTATAGCATTGGCGAATTGGCCAAAGCTTTTGATGTAAATGCATCATTAATACGATTTTGGGACAAGGAATTTGATATTCTAAAACCTAAGAAAAATGCAAAAGGCAATAGAATGTTTACGCCAGAGGACGTTACCAATTTGAAATTGATATTTCATTTGGTTAAAGAACGTGGATTTACATTGGAAGGAGCCAAAACACATTTAAAAGAAGGCCAGAAAAAAACGCTAGATAAATATGAAATTATCAGCAAATTAGAAGGCATAAAAATGCAGCTGAACGCAATAAAATCAGAATTATAAAATAAATATTAAACTTAAATTAAAAAAAATGGAAACGCTTAAAAAATTTTTACCTTGGATTATTGTTGCTATAATCGTTATTGGAATGTACAGTTGGGCCTCAGGAATTTATAATAATGCTGTTCGTTATGAGCAAGACATTAAAGAAAGTTGGGGTAACGTTCAAACGTCTTATCAAAGAAGAAATGACTTAATAGGTAATTTAGTAAATACTGTTAAAGGAGCTGCAGATTTTGAAAAAAGCACTCTAACAGCAGTTATTGAAGCTCGTGCAAAAGCTACTGGAGTAACTATAGACCCTAAAAATGTTACACCGGAACAATTAGCAGCGTTTAATTCGGCTCAAAGTGGTGTAAGTTCTTCATTATCAAAATTATTGGTTTCTGTAGAACAATATCCTGTATTGAAAGCCAATGAAAATTTCTTAAAATTACAAGATGAATTGGCGAGTACCGAAAATCAAATTTTGACGGCTAGAACTCGTTTCAACGAATCGGTTAAACCTTATAACAATAACATAAATACTTTCCCAAGAAATATATTGGCAGGAATGTATGGTTTGAAAGAAAAACCATATTTCGAAGCAGCTGTTGGTGCTGACAAACCAGTTGAAGTAAAATTCTAAAGCCTAATTATCCCCCTAGGAAAAATTTAAAATAGAAATAAAATGTCAAAAGAAGTTTTTTTATCCCCTGAAGAAGAACAAGAAATTGTTGCTGCTATTACTATGGCAGAAAAAGAAACTTCCGGCGAAATTAGAGTGCATATTGAAAATGCTTGTGCTATAGCTCCTTTTGATCGTGCATTAATTGTTTTTGAAGAATTAAAAATGCACGAAACGGAACTTAAAAATGGCGTTTTGATTTATTTGGCTGTTGCCGATAAAGCATTTGTTATCTGCGGAGACAAAGGAATTAACGATTTAGTTCCACCCGATTTTTGGGACTCTACAAAGGAAGCTATGCAATTTCATTTTAAAAATGGTAATTTCAAAGAAGGACTAATTGATGGAATTCAGAAAGCAGGTACTCAATTGAAAACCTATTTTCCATGGAAAAAAGAAGATGCCAATGAATTGTCTAACGAAATATCAAAGGGATAATGAAATTAAATGTAAAAAAAATCTTTTTTATTTTGTTAGCCTCTTTGTTGTTTACACAAATAGGTTTTGCACAATTTGAGATACCAGAAATTCCTAAAGTACAAACTTCAGTTTATGATTATGCCAATTTATTAAGTTCGGAAGAAAAAACCAAATTAGAAGAAAAACTGGTTCGTTATTCCGATTCTACTACTACACAAATTGTGGTAATAACCATTGAGAGTCTTAAAGGAGAAGACGTTAGCCTTTTAGCCACCAATTGGGGACAAAAATGGGGAATTGGAGGCACTGCAAAAGACGACAATGGAGTAGTAATTCTATTGGCTAAAACAGAAAAGAAAATTGCAATAAATCCTGGTTACGGAGTTGAAGACCGATTGACTGCCGGAATTGGTGGTGAAATAATTAGAAATGTTATTGTGCCTGAATTTAAAGCGGGGAGTTTTTACAATGGCTTGGATAAAGGAACAAATGAAATAATTGATGTATTAAAAGGAAAATACAAAGGAAAACGAAAAGCTAATAAAAAAGAGGGAATTCCTCCTATTGTAATTATACTTATTGTAGTTTTTGTGTTGGCTATCATTTCTCGAAGAAAAAACAACGGAGGTAACTCTGGCAGCTCTGGTGGAGGTCCTAGTTTTATGGATATCTTGATTTTGAGCAGCTTGGGTGGTGGCCGAGGATCTGGAGGATTTGGGGGTTCATCTGGAGGTGGAGGATTTGGCGGAGGATTTGGCGGAGGAGGATTCTCTGGCGGTGGCTCAAGTGGAGGCTGGTAAATCAATACTAAAGTCATATAATAAAGCCCCAAATTTGGGGCT